>JBILEP010000172.1:0-4968 GCA_044352045.1 Cyanobium sp.
CGCGACATGCTGGATCCCACCGTATCGCCGGCAGCCGGCGACGCCCCCCCCCGTGCCACGAGCGTTCTGAACAACCGCCGCCGCATCCTGCGCCGTGGCCTTCCCTACGGCCAATCAGGCCCGGGCATCTCCGATCAGGAGGATCATGGCGTGTTGATGCTTGTGGTCTGTGCCAGCCTGTTCCGTCAGTTTGAGTTTGTTCAGCAGCAGTGGCTTCAGTACGGCCTCGACTTCCAATCCGGCAATGACACCTGTCCCATCGTTGGCAATCATGGCCACGCGGCCAAACATGTGATCGAAGCGGCGCCCGACAGCGACAAGCCGCCCTTCCTCTGTGACCACATTCCCCAGTTTGTGGAAGTACGCGGCGGCGCCTACTTTTTTGTCCCCAGCATGACCGCCCTGCGCTTGATCGCCCAGGGTCTCACGGATCCCACCTGATTCCCCACCAGGCGCGATGCGGATCCTGCTCGCTCCGGATTCCTTCAAGGGTTCCCTGAGCGCAGCGGCGGCGTGTGCGGCGCTCGCCGAGGGGCTACGGCGCGTTCTGCCCACAGCCCCGATCCGCTCCATTCCCCTGGCCGATGGGGGGGAGGGTTTCAGCGAGGTGCTGATGGCCTCCCACGGTGGCGACTGGCAGGAGCTGCCCGTCACCGGGCCGCTTCCTGGGGAGCGGCCGCAGGTGGTGGCACGGCTGGGCTGGCTCGATTCGGCAACCGCCGTGCTCGAGATGGCCAGTGCTTCAGGGCTGCCCCTGGTGAGCCCGGCCCGGCGAAACCCCCTCCACACCAGCAGCTATGGCACCGGTGAGCTGATCGCCGCCGCCCTGGAGCGTGGCGCCAACCACCTGATCATCGGTCTTGGTGGTTCCGCCACCAACGATTTGGGGGCGGGCATGGCCCAGGCCCTGGGGGTGCGTTTCCTCGGCGCCGCGGGTCATCCCATCGTGGAACCGCTCAGCGGCGGCCGCCTGGGGGAGGTCCACGACCTCGACCTCTCGGGACTGCATCCCGGCCTGGCCCACTGCCGGATCGACCTGGCCTGTGATGTCGACAATCCCCTGCTTGGGCCTCGTGGTGCCAGCGCTGTGTTTGGCCCCCAGAAGGGCGCCGATGCCACCACCGTCGTCCTGTTGGAGGAGCGGCTGGGGCATCTGATCGACCTGCTGGAAGCCCGCAGCGGTCGGTGGGTGCGCGATCGTCCCGGCGCCGGCGCCGCTGGCGGCATGGCCGCGATGCTCCTGGCCCTCAGCCAAGCCACCCTGCGACCGGGCATTGAGATCGCGCTGGAGGCCACCGGCTTCGTCGCCGCCCTGGCCGATGCCGATCTGCTGATCACCGGCGAGGGTTGCCTCGATGGCCAGAGCGCCCACGGCAAAACCGTGAGCGGCGTGGCCCGCGCCGCCGCCGCCGCCGGGGTGCCGGTGCTGGCGATCGGCGGCACCATCGGCCCCGGCGCCGAGGCCCTCTATGGCCTGGGGGTGGGCGGCCTGCTGTCGCTGGTGCCCGGGCCCATGCCCCTGGAGGAGGCGATGGCGCGCAGCGCCGAGCTGTTGGCCGATGCGGCCGAGCGGACGCTGCGCCTGGTGCTGGCCCTGCGGCCGCGCGATCAGGCCGCCAGCAGCTCGGGCTCCCGGTAAGGAACGAAGCTCGCCTTGCGGGCGCCGCAGATCGGGCACACCCAGTCGGCCGGGATCGCTTCGAACGGGGTGCCGGCGGCGATGCCCGAATCCGGATCGCCCACCGCCGGGTCATAGATCATCGAGCACACCTTGCAGATCCACTTGCCCGCCACCGGCGTCGGCGCTTCGCCGGCCTTGCCCTTGCCCTGCAGCGCTTCCAAGGCCACGGTGTAACGCTCGGCGTGGTGCTGCTCGATCGGCGCCAGGAAGCCGAAGTTGCTGGCGGCCCGCCGGAAGATCGCGGCGTGCTCCTTCGATTCGGCGATCTGCTCCTCAAAACCCGCTGCCGCGTCCGCATCCCGGTCAGCGCGGGCCTGGGCGGCAAACTCCGGGTACATGGTGGTGTACTCGTAGGTTTCGCCCTCGATCGCCAGCTCCAGGCAGCGGGCCAGCTTTTCCGCCTTCTCCGCGTCGCTGAGGGCCGCCGGGTTGTCGATCACCAGCTCGGGGTGGAGCAGCCGGAAGTGGGCGAAGGCGTGCTCGGTTTCCTGGTTGGCGGTGTCGCGGAACAGGCTCGCCAGGTCGGTGTTGCCCAGCTGCTTCGCCACCTGGGCGAAAAACAGATACTTACGGTTGGCCATGCTCTCTCCGCCGAAGGCGGCTTCGAGGTTGGCCGGGGTGCCGGGCTGGGCGGAGGTCATGGGGGCAGGGCGTGCTGGGGCCATTCTCCCCTGTGTGGGATCCCCCCTCAGGCTCAGGGGTGTGCCTGGTTGGCCCCCGAGGCCTGGAAGCTGGGCAGCGCCTCAAAGGCGGCAAACTCGGTTTCCAGCTTCCATTGCTCCCGGGCCCGCGGGTTGGCCTTCAGGAAGCTGGCGCACCCCGCCGAGGGGGCCGCCGCGCCGGGTCTGTCCGCCCGGCAACCGGCCTGGGGGCGCTGTTCGTGCGCCGACTCCCAGAGGCTCTGGCCGGGGAGAAAGCTGTATTCCAGGCTGTTGCGCGCCAGCTGCTTGAGGTCGGGGTAGGTTTGCTGGTAGCGGCGCACCGCCAGCAGATATTCGTTGCTGAGATCAATGCGAGAAATGCCTTCGTCGTCGGAGGCAAGGGTGAGGGGCACGCTGGCGCGCTTGTACTCTAAAAAGGGATGTTCTTTGTTGGCTACGTTGAGAATCACCTCGTTGCTCGTCAGGCAGATTTCCACCAGCACGCCCTTGCGTCGCATCGCCTCCAGCAACTGGAAGGGTTCGTTTTCATACATTATGGCCACGCCATGGCCAATGCGGTTGGCCCCGGCCATCTCTACCGCCTGGCGAATGTGAAAGCGCAGCTGATCCGGCGGCACCAGGCCCAGGGTTAATTCGCCGGCATGCAGGGCCACCTTCACCTCGGGATCCAGGCCCTTGAGAAACTGCAGCATCCGCATCTGCAGCGTGTAGTCCCGCAGGGCGATCGGGTTGTCCTCGGGGGCGACCAGATTGATGCCCACCACCTCATCACTGGCTTTGGCCAGCTCAAAGGCATAGACAAACTGGGCAAACACCTCCTGCGGAGCCCGGGTGCGGGTGGTTTGCTGCAGGTAGCGCACCGTCACCTCGCATCCCGGTTGCGCCTGGGCGGTGCCACAGCCCAGGGTGTTAGCCACCTCCCGGTTCATGGCGCTGAGGTCCTGGTTGCCCTGCTGGACCAGCTCCATCAGCCCCAGATCGAGCAGCCGCTGGCGCATCTGGGCAAAATCCCCCGTCATCGCCACCTGTTGGCCCAGCTTGCGCACCTCGCTGCCCTTCAGGGTGAGCATCAATTCGAGATAGAACACATGCTGGGAGGCGGCCCGGTTGGCCACCTCCGCCACCATGTCATCCTGCCGGGAGAGGGAGGAGGAAATCAGCTCGAAGCCGGCAAAAGCCTGAAAAAACTGGTCGTGGCCCGAACGGCCGGCAAAGGGTAGATTGCGGGTGGACCACAAATTGACAAACTTGTCATAGACGGCCGTTTTCTTCACCAGTTCCGAAGCGGGGAAGTGGGTGCTCGCCTGCCCGCAGTCGCTTGGCTTGACCAGGGTGGGCACCGCTGGATCCACGCAATAGCCATCGCGGGCCGCCCAGTCCAGGTAATGCTCCGCATACACGGCGCCGCTGAGGTGCGAATGGATATCGCCCCCCTTCGGCAGCCGCTGCACAAACGCCCGCAGTGCCGTGGGGCGATCCCGGTTCTGCTCCAGCCATTGGGCCACCGCGGCCTCGGAGGATCGCAGCGTGCGGGCGCCGCCGTTGAGGTCCCTGGCGGCGGCGCTGAGCGAAAGGCCGTGGACACCAACCACAAGGCCGGCAAATGTGGCCAGCGAGATGTTGCGACGCAGCACAGATGTCTCGCCAGTCAGCTGGATCAGCCTACGGGATCGCGGCCTGAATTCCGACTGCAACCCCCGCAACCTTGAGGCTGTGAGGGCTAGGGTTTCGCCAGCCTCCCCGGGGTCCATGCCGCCAGACCTCAGCCATCTCAACGCCCGCGGCGAGGTCCACATGGTGGATGTGGCCGCCAAGGCCGCCACGGCGCGCGAAGCGCTGGCGGAGGGATTTCTGCGGCTGGCGCCCGCGGCGCTTGCGTTGGTGCGGGAGGGCACCGCCGCCAAGGGCGATGTGTTGGCGGTGGCGCGGGTGGCGGCGATCCAGGCGGCCAAGCGCACCGCCGAGCTGATCCCCCTCTGCCATCCCCTGCCCCTGGCGGCGGTGGAGGTCACGATTGAGCCCGCGGCGGAGGCCCTGCGGGTGTTGGCCCGCGTGCGCACCACTGCCCCCACCGGTGTGGAGATGGAGGCGCTCACCGCCGTGCAGGTGGGCCTGCTCACCCTTTACGACATGCTCAAGTCGGCGGATCGGGCGATGACGATCGGGCCGGTGCGGCTGCTGGAAAAGCACGGCGGCCGCCGCGGCAGCTGGCGCCATCCAGAGGCCCCGCCCGAGGCCGAGGCGGCGGATGGCTGAACCGTTTCCCCGCGAGGGCCTGCCGCTCGACGAAGCGCGCGCCCGGGTGCTGGCCGCCCTCACACCCCTGGAGGGCCAGGAGCGGCTGCCGCTGGCCGCCTGCCTGGGCCGGGTGAGCGCCGGGATCTGCCGGGCCCGCGAGGCGGTGCCGGGTTTCCGCGCTTCGATCATGGATGGCTACGCCATCACCGACGTGGCCCCCCCAACCCCCGGCGCGGCCTGGCGGCTGGCGGGGCGTTCCGCCCCAGGCGCTCCCTTCGGCGGGGCACTGGCCGCCGGCGAGGCGATCCGCATCCTCACGGGCGCGCCACTGCCGGACGGGGCCGCCCGGGTGCTGCCCCAGGAGCTGGTGCAACGGCAGGGCGAAAC
>JBILEP010000173.1:0-4965 GCA_044352045.1 Cyanobium sp.
GCACCACCCCGCCCCCTCCACCGACTTCATGGTGGGCGTGTACACCGCCGTGGCCGAGCGCCTGCGCGCCTCCGACCTCAGCGCCGCGGCGATGGCCGCCGGCTGCGCCAAATGCGGCGCCTGCTCGGCCCTCTCCCTCTTCGAAACCGCCTCGGCCGCGCCCTGAGCCATGTTCTTCATCGATCCCAGCTCCCACTCGATCGGCCGCAGCCTCAGCTCGGCGCCCGCCTCCTTCACCCCCTCGGTGCGCTGGGGCATCGGCATCGACGCCGACGACTTCCGCCTCTCCCCCACCGCCAGCTCCGAGCGCTTCTCCTTCCACCTCCTGCGCCAGCGCTCGCCCCTGCTGGAGGGCTACTGGCAGCTGCGCCGCGCCATCTTCTGCGAGGAGCAGCACCTGTTCGAGGCTTCCGACCGCGACGAGCTCGACCCCGCCAGCTACCCGATCGCCGCCGTGCACCACGGCGAAAGCCACGGCGGCCAGGTGGTGGGGGTGGTGCGCATCGTCGAAACCGCGCCCCGCCTCTGGTACGGCGGCCGCCTCGGCGTGCAGCGCGACTTCCGCCGCCACAACCAGATCGGCAAGGGCCTGATCTGGAAGGCGGTCACCACCGCCCACGGCTGGGGTTGCGAGCGCTTCCTGGCCACCGTGCAGATCCAGAACGTGCGCTTCTTCCAGCGCCTCCACTGGCGCTCGATCGAGGAGCTGGAGATCCGCGGCATCCGCCACCACCGCATGGAGGCGGATCTCGCCTATTACGCCCCCGCCCGCGAGCGCCGGCCGGCCCTGCTGGCGGCATGAGTGAGCTCGCCGCGCTGGTGAGCCGGCTGCAGCATCACAGCGGCCTGCTCGCCAAACGTCACATCCAGGCCGCCGCCCGCGCCTTTCCCCACCAGCCCTTCCCCGAGCTCGGCGCCGCCGCCGCCCTGGGGGATGACGCCGCCGTGCTGCCGGCGGTGGCGGGCCCCCTGCTGCTGGCCTGCGAGGGCATGCAGCCGGAGCTGGTGGCGGAAGACCCCTGGTTCGCTGGCTGGAGCGGCGTGCTGGTGAACCTCAGCGACATCGCCGCCATGGGCGGCCGGCCGCTGGCGCTGGTGAACAGCCTCTGGAGTCCCGGCGCCGAGGCGGCCGAGCGGCTGCTGGCGGGGATGCGCTTCGCCTGCGACAAATTCGCCATCCCGATGGTGGGCGGCCACGCCAACCAGAGCAGCCCCTACCCTGCCCTGGCGGTGGCGGTGCTGGGGGTGCTCGACGGGCCGGCCCTCTCCGCCCGCGCCGCCCGCGCTGGCGATTCCCTCTGGCTGCTGGTGAACGCCCAGGGGGCCTTCTATCGCCAGTACCCCTTCTGGGATGCGGCCACCGCCGCGCCGGCCGAGCTGCTGCGCGCCCACCTGGCCCTGCTGCCCGCCCTCGCCCGCGCCGGTCTGGTGCATGCCGCCAAGGACGTGAGCATGGGCGGCCTGGCCGGCACGGCGGTGATGTTCGCCGAGGCGGCCGACCTGGCGCTCCGGCTCGATCTGGCCGCCATCCCCCGGCCGCCGGGGGTGGGGGAGGAGGCCTGGCTGTGCTGCTTTCCCAGCTTCGGCTTCCTGCTGGCGGTGTCCCCCGAGCGGGCCGACGCCCTGCGGGCCCAGCTGGGGCCCTACCCGGAGCTGCTCGCCGCGCCGATCGGCCGCTTCGAGGCCGGCCCTGCTGAGGTGCTGCTGGAGCGCGAGGGGGAGCGGCAGCTGTTGTGGGATGGCCGCGAGGCGCTGACGGGCTTTTGAGCCCTGGCCGCTGGTGTCGGCGACGACCGCGGCGGCGGCCGCCCTGCTGGACAGTGGCGCCATTGAATGCCCCCCATGCCGGAAGTCCTGCTCGATCTGGAATGGCCCGACGGCCGCCGCACCAGCTTCTATTCCCCCTCCACCGTGGTGCTCCAGCACCTGCCGCCCGGCTCGGAGTGGAGCGTGGCCGCACTCGAGGAGGCTGGCCTGCTGGCTCTGGCGGAGGCCTCCGAGCGGGTGCGCGCCCGCTACGGATTCGCCTGCAGCCGCACCGATGAGGAGGCCGCCAAGCTGCGGGAGATCACCAGCCAGTACGGCCCTGAGGACAGGGTGCGGGTGCTGCCTTAGCCCTCCAGCACCACACTCAAGGGGCCACATGAGATTGAGCAGATAGGGATCCCGGCCATTCAGCACCCGCTGCCGATCGTTGATCGCCAATGCATATTCCTGCAGCGAGCGGTTGAAGGGCTCATCGTTGAAATCTCCAAGGGCAACAATCGGCACTTGATGGCCATGCTCTTCGTGGATTCTGTCCAGCCAATAGGAGAGGGTTTCCCCGGCCGTCATGCGGTAAGGTTCGGATTCGAATTGGCTGCCCGAACGGGATGGCCAGTGGTTGCCGATCATCACCAGGAGTTTGCCGTCAACGTTGAAATTCACCTGAAAGAGTTCACGGGTGGCATAGCGCTTGATGATCCAGTGTTGAAAGGTGGCCCCGGGCGGTGCCGCGGCGATCTGCGGGTCGTAGAGAAAGGCGACATCAGTGCCCCGGTGATCGCTGGTGTCCGCGTGGGCCACCGCGTATTGACGCCCCCCATCGGCATGGATCTGGTCGGTGAGTTTGCGCAGCACGGCCTCGTTCTCCACTTCGCACACCGCCAGGATGTCGGGGCCACCACCGCCATTGAGGGAGCGGATCACCGCGGAGAGTTGTTTGAGCTTGGCCGCCAGCAGCTCCCCATTCCAGCCCAACAGATCGTTGCCGATGAGCTTGCGTAACTTATCGGTTCTGACCGCAGTCTCCAGATCGAACAGATTTTCCAGATTCCAGAATGCCAGGAAAAGTTGCTTTGCCATGGCTGTCTGTGCCGATTGAATGAGCCATCCCTCACCCCAAGCCCGCTCACCCGTCTGCCTGGCCAACCAGGATGAAGAAAGCCTGTCAGAACCCCTCAGCGTTGCTAGAAAGCGGCCAACTCTTTTCCCGCCGCCGATGCGCCCTCCCTTCGCTGCGCCGCTTCTGCTGTTCGCCGCCGGTACGCTCCTCACCCTGGCGGCCCCCCAGGCGGGCCTGGCCTTGATGGTCTATTCCGCCACGGGCTCCAGCATCAGCGGCAGCCTGGGGGGCACGCCCTTCAGCGATGCCAGCTGGATGTTGACGGCGACCGCCGATGAGCAGCTCTCCTCCCTCACCACCATCCCCGCAGGCCCCGCCGGCAGCTTCAACCTCTGGTCCCTGCCCGTTTCACCCCGCCTGAAGATCGAAACCGCGGCGGCCATGTTCGAAGCTGATCTTCTGCCGGCCGGCGACTTTCGCTGGCTGGCACTCTCCGGCACGTTCCCGTTCGGGCCCACGCCCAAGATCGGCTTCGTTTACACCACCCCCAGCTTTCAGCCGGAAACGGCGGCGGGCGTGTTCGGCGTGCCGGGGTCGTTCGTGAATCTCAAGCATCCCTATAGCGCCGTTGGGCCCTCCATCTTTGAAATCCTCACCTACCCCACCTCGGCTGGCTCCCTGGTGATCAGCAGCAGCACCACGGCGCCAGGCACATTCCAGATCGCGGCCGTGCCCACGCCCCTGCCAGCCCTCGCCCTGGCGGCGGCCTTCTCATGCAGTCGCCGCTTGCGCTCCAGGCGCGCGCGCACCCGTCACCCGGCTCGGAGCGATTGAGCCAAGATCCTGAAGGGTGTTGGGCCCCGATCAGTTGCACCCCTCCACCGACACCCGGTAGCTGAAGCCGGTGGAGCCGGGCATGGCGCTGGAGCCCACCCGCACGTTCACCCGGCTGGTGCGTTTGCCCGGCACGGCGGGGAAGGGACCGAGGCGGCGCTGCTGGCCAGGGGTGAGGGTGAGGTTGTCGTTCACCAGCTGCAGGTTGCTGCCATCGGTGAACACCAGGAACACCCCCAGCGGGAAGGTGCCCTGGCCGGTGGAGGCCGACTGGAAGTTGACGCGGTAGCTGGCGAAGGAGCGATCCACCGCAAAATCGGTGTTCCAGTTGGTGCGGCCCACCAGCCGGTCGGGGCCGATGCGCTTCTCCACCACCGGCTGGCCGCCGCCGCCGATCGGCAGCAGGAAGCGGCAGGACGCCTGGGCGGCGCCGCCACCGCTGGTTAGTGCCAGGCTGGCGACCAGTCCGACGGCCAAGGCGGCCGCCTTGGCGGGGGTGGGGGCGGAGCCGGCCGTTGTGCAAAGGGGGCGCAGGGACATCGCGGTGTCGCCGGGGGAGGGATGCCCAAAACCTACGGCGACGGGTGCTGCGCAAGGCTGCTGGCTGCGCCGCCGCCCCGCCGATGCTCAGCCTTGCGCCCCTCTTCCCCCTCGCCCTGGGGCAGGCGCAGCTCGCCCCCGATCCCCTCGACACCGCCCTGCTGCTGCGCGAGATCCTGGCGTTGCGGGGGGAGGCCACGGGCAATCCCCAGGAGGGCTGCGCCTGGACGGGTGATCTGCACGGCGCCTGGCGGCTGCATCGCCAGCCGACCTTCGCGCCCCTGATCGGCGTGTTGGTGGCGCAGGCCCGCGCCTACATGGAGGCGGTGGGCTTCGACCCCACCCGGGTGGCCCTGCACCTGCAGCGCTGCTGGCCGGTGGTGAGCGAAGCGGGGCAGGTGGTGGGGCGCCATCACCATCCCAATGCCCACCTCAGCGGCGTGTACTACCTCAATGGCGATGGCAGCGGCCGCAGCGGCTGCCTGCGCCTCTTTCCCCCCAGCCAGCCCAATGAGCTGGTGCCCGGCCTCGCCGTAGGCCACGGCGGACCGCTGCGGGCCGACGGCGAGGCCGCCCGCCGCTGGAACGCCCCTTGGGTTGATATCGCCCCCCGCGCCGGCCTGCTGCTGCTCTTCCCCGCCCATCTCGATCACGCGGTGCTGGAAAACCAGGACCCCGACGATTGCCGCTTCTCGATCAGCTTCGACCTGGCCCTCTCCGCTCCACGCGCGCCCGGGGCCGGAGCCGGCGGTGAGGATCAGGAGCCG
>JBILEP010000174.1:0-4959 GCA_044352045.1 Cyanobium sp.
GCCTCCACCGACGTGGCGGGCTTGCCGGTGGGCTCGCCGTCCTGGAGCGGCTCCACGTCCACGCTGCCCTCCAGCACCGAGAGCTCGGCTGTGCCGTCCTCCTGCGCGTCGATCAGGTAGTTGGTGCCGCGCACGCTGAGGCGGGCGGAACGGGTGCAGCCGTTCTGCTTGCCGGACACCAGGATCTGCCCTTTTTCCACCAGGAAGCAACTGGAGCCGAGCCGGAGCAGGGAGAAGCGGTTGATCCGGCCGGCGGCGCCGGTGCTGAACGCCAGCTGGCCGCGGCTGTTGCCGGTGCTCACCGTCTGCGGCGCCGAGGCCCGATCCTTCGGCGCCGCCTGCTTCTGATTGATGAACAGCTCCCGGCCATCGAGGATCTCCTGCACGGTGGCGGATTCGGCCGCCCAGCCGCCGCGGCCCTCGATCATCACCAGGGCCAGGAGCAGCGCCGCCGCCGGCAGGGGAACGGAAGGGACTCGTGCCATCGCACCCCGACACGGGTTGCCCCCATTGTGATAGGGATTCTCCCCATCGGTGGGGTGGAGCGGGGAAGATGGGCTCCCCACCAGCCGCCACCGATCGATGGAGCTGCTGCAGCGCCTCCTGTTCGCCCTGCTGGCCACCATCGCCCTCGTGGGCGTGGCCGAGATCTGCCGGTGGCGGCGCCTGAGCCTCCCCCCCGCCCGGCTTGTGCTGTTCGCCCTGGTCAGCTGGGTGATGATCGGCGCGCAGACGCGGGGGCTGCTGGGACCCCTGGCCCATCGCTGGTTGGAGCTGGCGGGGGTGCTGCTGCTCTGCCTCACCGCCGTGCGGCTGGCGCTCTGGGTGGGCCTGGAGATTCCGGGCAGCCTGGGCTGGTGGCGACGGCCCCCGAAGCTGCTGGTGCAACTGTTGATGGTGGGCTTCGGCGGCCTGATCGCCGTGGTGGTGGTGCGCCAGACCCTGCAGATCGACCTGCTCGGCCTGGTCACCACCTCCGCCGTGCTCACCGCCGTGGTGGGTTTCGCCGCCCAGGGGCTGCTCAAGGACCTGATCGCCGGTCTGGAGCTGCAACTGGGAGACGACTTCGCGATCGGCGACCTGGTGGAGCTGGGCGGCGTGCAGGGGGTGGTGGAAAGCGTGAGCTGGCGGGACACCAGCCTGCGCACCATCGAGGGCACGCGCCTGGTGGTGCCCAACGGCAAGGTCACCGACGACGTGATCGTGAACAAGGAGGCCTATGGCAGCTGCGGCAACCGCTTTCAGATCGGCCTCGACTATGCGATTCCGCCCGCCCGCGCGCGGGCGATGCTGCTCAGCCTGCTGGCCAATCACCCGCTCGTTCTCAGCGATCCCCAGCCGAAGGTGCGGCTCAAGGAGTTCGGTGACAGCGCCATCCTCTACGACCTGCAGGTGTGGCACCCCAGGGCCGTGGAGCCGGGGCCGCTCGATCTGCGCAGCGAGCTGCTGGAGCAAATCTGGTACGCGCTGCAACGCCAGGGCTGGACCATTCCGTTCCCGGTGCGCGAGCTGCGGGCCGCCCCGCCGCCGCCGGACCCGGAGCAGGAGCGCCAGCCCGCCGAGGCCACGGCGCTGGCCTGCCTCCGGCGCAACCCCCTGTTCCGCGTGCTCAGCTCCGAGCAGCAGGACCAGCTGATCGCCTCCAGCAACCGGGTCCGCTTCGGGCCGGGTGAAGCGATCGTGCGCGAAGGGGAGGCGGGCGACTCGCTGTTCCTGTTGATGGAGGGAACGGTGGCCGTCATCAAGCGGGGCGCGGATGGCGCGGACGTGCCGGTGCGCGAGCTGGAGGCGGGGGAGGTGTTCGGGGAGATGACCCTCTTCCTCGACGCTCCCCGCAGCACCACGGTGCGGGCCCTGCGGGAATGCCACCTGCTGCAGGTGGGCCGGGATTGTTTCAGCCGGCTGATCGCCAGCAATCCCAACCTGCTGGAGGAGCTGGCGGAGCAGGTGCAAGAGCGTCTCGACGAGCTCAAGGCGATCGGAACCCGCAGCCAGAGGGACACGGGTAGCGATCTGCTGGCGACCATGCGGCGGCTGCTGATGAACCTGCGGAACTGATCCGGCCCGCCGCGCGGAGGCGAGGGAGCATGATCAGCGCCAGAACGCCCCGCTGTTCCGTTGCTGGACCCCCCGGTTGGCCGGCCCTCCCGCGCCCGGATGCGCCTCTTCTCCCTCGGCTGGGCGCTGCTGGCGGCCGGGGGGGCCTTTCTGGCGGCGGCGGCGCTGGCCTGGCGATCCGCCGACCCGGCCCTCGATCCCCTGCTGCGGGCGGCGGGCTGCGGCCTCTTCTACGGCCTGCTGGCCTTCCACCTGCAGCGCGTCGACCCCGATGACGGCCACCTGCAGGCCGGGCTGGTGGGGGCGGTCTGCGGCATCCGCAGCCTGGCGGCCCCCCTGGGCCTGCCCCCCTTCGCCGCTGCCGATCCCCAGGGGGTGGCCGAATTCCTGCGGACAGCGATGATGGAAGCGCTGCGCGGCTGGCTGCCGCTCTGGCTTCCCCTGATCGGCAGCGCCCTGGCGCTGCACGGAGCCCTCCGCCTGCTGCCCGCCCTGCGGCCATGAGCCTGCTGCACGCCACCTGGCTGTTCCCGCCGCAGGGCGCCGGCGGAAGGCTGCTGCTCTGGGCCGACACCTGGCGGGTGGCCACACCGGTGGCGCCCGGAACCGAGGTGAGCGACCATCCCCTCGCCCTCAGCCAGGACGACCTGGCCGCCTGGCTCGACGACCACGAGCTCTGGAGCGAGGCCCTGCGCCCCGCCGCCGCCACCCTCACCCTGCCGAGCCGCAGCCAGGCCGCCCGCGGCCGCAAACGCGGCGAGGGCGCCTGGAGCGGTCTGCCCCTGCAGGCCGGCGAGCCCATCCCCAAGGAGCCCCTGTGGTGGCCCTGGCGCGTCGAGGGGTGGGCGCTGGATCCCGGCGCCGCCGCCGAATGGCTCAGCGGCCTGCCCCTGGCCGAGGGCCGGGCCGACCTGGCGGACGAACTGCGCTGGTGGACCCACCTGCAGCGCTGGGCCCTCAGCCTGATCGCCCGCGGCCGCTGGCTGCCGCTGGTGGAGGAGGGTCGCGCCCACTGGCTGGCGCTGATCAACCGGGAGGGCGACCGGCGCCGGCTGGAGGAGATGGCCTCACGCCTGCCCCAGGCCGCCTGCTGCGCCATGGCTGACGAGGCGATGGCCTGCCGTCGCCCGGGGAGCGGCCGCCTGCGGGTCGCCAGCCTGCTGGAGGCCCTGCTTGATGGCCAGCTGCGCGCCGGCCACAGCGCCGATCCCTCCGACCTCGATCCCCTGCTGGCCGCCTGGGACAAGGCCCTCGCCAAGGGCGATGGGCGCCTCAAGCTCGACGCCGAGGAGAGCGAGCGGCTGGAGATCGCCACCCACCACTGGCGCGAGGCGCTCACCGGCCGGGTGGCGCCGGCCCGGGCCTGCCTGGAGCTGTTCACCCCGCCGGAGGGGGAGGAGCTCTGGGAGCTGCGCTTCTCCCTGCAGGCCGAGGCCGATCCCAGCCTGCGCCTGCCCGCCGGCTCCGTCTGGGCCCGCGGCGACAACCCGCTCCAGCTGGGCGAGGTGGAGGTGGAACAGCCGGGCGAGCTGCTGTTGGAGGGCATGGGCCGGGCGCTGCAGGTGTTCCCGCCGGTGGAGCGCGGCCTCGACGCCGCGGCGCCGGAAACCATGCAGCTCACCCCCGCCGAAGCCTTCGTGCTGGTGCGCACCGCCGCCGCCCAGCTGCGGGATGTGGGCGTGGGGGTGATCCTGCCCCCCAGCCTCAGCGGCGGGCTGGCCAGCCGCCTGGGCCTGGCGATCACCGCCGAGCTGCCCAGCCGCTCCCGGGGCTTCAGCCTCGGCGAGAGCCTGGAGTGGAGCTGGGAGCTGATGATCGGCGGCGTCACCCTCAGCCTGCGGGATCTGGAGCGGCTGCAGGCCAAGCGCAGCCCGCTGGTGCAGCACAAGGGCGCCTGGATCGAGCTGCGTCCCGCCGACCTGCGCAACGCCGAGCGCTTCTGCGCCGCCGACCCCGGCCTCAGCCTCGACGACGCCCTGCGCCTCACCGCCAGCGACGGCGAAACCCTGATGCGCCTGCCGGTGCATCGCTTCAACGCCGGCCCGCGCCTGCAGGCGGTGCTGGAGCAGTACCACCAGCAGAAGGCCCCCGATCCCCTGCCCGCCCCCGAGGGTTTCGCCGGCCAGCTGCGGCCGTATCAGGAGCGGGGCCTGGGCTGGCTCGCCTTCCTCCACCGCTTCGACCAGGGCGCCTGCCTGGCGGACGACATGGGCCTGGGCAAGACCATCCAGCTGCTGGCCTTCCTGCAGCACCTCAAGGCCGAGCAGGAGCTGCGCCGGCCGGTGCTGCTGGTCGCCCCCACCTCGGTGCTCACCAACTGGAAGCGGGAGGCGACGGGCTTCACCCCCGAGCTCAACGTGCGCGAGCACTACGGGCCGCGCCGGCCCGCCAGCCCCGCCGCCCTGGCCAAGGCGCTGGCGGAGGTGGATCTGGTGCTCACCAGCTACGGGCTGCTGCAGCGCGATTCCGAGCTGCTCGACAGCATCGACTGGCAGGGGGTGGTGATCGATGAGGCCCAGGCGATCAAGAATCCCAGCGCCAAGCAGAGCCAGGCCGCCCGCGACCTGGGCCGGCCGGGCAAGAACTCCCGCTTCCGGATCGCCCTCACCGGAACGCCGGTGGAAAACCGGGTGAGCGAGCTGTGGGCCCTGATGGATTTCCTCAACCCCAGGGTGCTGGGCGATGAACCCTTCTTCCGCCAGCGCTACCGGGTGCCGATCGAGCGCTACGGCGACATGAGCTCCCTGCGGGACCTCAAGGCCCGCGTCGGACCGTTCATCCTGCGGCGCCTGAAGACCGACAAGGCGATCATCTCCGACCTGCCCGAAAAGGTGGAGCTGCTGGAGTGGGTGGGGCTGGCGCCCGAGCAGGTGAAGCTCTACCGCCGCACCGTCGACGACA
>JBILEP010000175.1:0-4941 GCA_044352045.1 Cyanobium sp.
ACCGACCACCAGCAGTTGACGATGACGATCCTGCGCAGCACCGCCAAGAAACATGGCCTGGCCTGCCTGCTGCACGAGAAGCCCTTCGCCGGCATCAACGGCTCCGGGAAGCACGTCAACTGGTCGATCGGCAATGCCACCCAGGGCAACCTGCTCGATCCCGGCAAAACCCCCCACAAGAATCTGCAGTTCCTGCTGTTCTGCGGCGCCGTCATCCGGGGCATCCACCTGTTCGGCCCGCTGCTGCGCGCCGTGATCGCCACCGCCAGCAACGACCACCGGCTCGGCGCCAATGAGGCTCCGCCGGCGATCATTTCGGTGTACCTGGGCAGCCAGCTGGAGGATGTGTTCAACCAGATCCGCGCCGGCAGCCTGAGCGGCTCGGCGATCGGCGGCGTGATGAACTTCGGCGTCGCCACCCTTCCCGAGTTCGACAAGGACGCCGGCGATCGCAACCGCACCTCCCCCTTCGCCTTCACCGGCAACCGCTTCGAGTTCCGCGCCGTCGGCTCCAACCAGTCGGTCGCGGGCCCCCTGGTGGCGCTGAACACGATCCTGGCCGACTCCCTCGGCTGGATGGCCGATCAGCTCGAAGGTCGGCTCGCCTCCGGGGCGGAGCTGGAGCCCGCGGCGCTGGCGGTGCTCAAGGAAGTGGTCGACCAACATGGCGCCGTGATCTTCGGCGGCAACGGCTACTCCGAGGAGTGGCATCGCCTGGCCGTGGAGGAGCGGGGCCTGGAGAACCTGCGCACCACCGCCGATGCCCTGCCGGTGCTGCAGCGCCCCGCCATCCGCGCGCTGTTCGAGCACACCGGCGTGCTCACCCCGGTGGAGCTGGAGAGCCGCTTCGAGGTGTACGCGGAGCAGTACATCCTGGCGATCGATGTGGAGGCCAAGCTGGCGGTGCAGATCGCCCGCACCCAGGTGTACCCGGCGGCGATGCGCTACCTCGGCGAACTGGCCGGCTCGCTGCAGTTGCAGACCGCCATGGGCCTGCAGGTGTCCCCCCACACCCAGGAGCAGGTGGCCTCCCTCAGCGGCCAGCTGATGGAGGTGGCCAGCGCCCTGGAGGCGGCGATCGCCTCGCCCCCCCATGGCACCGAGGACCACCTGCGCTACAGCGCCGACACCCTGGTGCCCCTGATGGTCGCGCTGCGCCAGGCGGTGGATGGTCTGGAGGCCCTGGTGGACGACAACCTCTGGCCCTTGCCCTCTTACCAGGAGATGCTGTTCGTGCGCTGAGGGGCGCCGCCGCCTGCTCCATGGCGGCGCTGCAGCAGGAAGTCGCGCAACTCCTGGCGCAGGGCCAGGAGTTCGCGGCTGCAGCCGTGGAAGGAGGCCCGATGCTGCAGCCCCTCATCCACCAGCCCCAGATCCTGGAGCATCAGGTTGATCGCCTCGATCTGCTGATTCATGGCTGGATCCCCCATTCCTGGCGCACGGAGGCACTGGTGATCTCCCAGGCCTCCTCCGACGCCACCACCGTGCCGCGGGGGGGCAGGGGCCGCAGGCCCCGGGAGGCGAATTCCTGCAACAGCAGGGTGCGGAACAGCTGGGCTTCGCTGAGCAGGCCGTCCAGCCGCTGCCTAGGGGGGCAGGCCAGTTCGCCGCCCTCGCCGGCTCGGCAATGGCGCAGGGCCGCGAGGCGTCCGGTCATCCAGGCCCATTCGTACTGCAGCATCGCTTCACTGCAGTGGCTGAGGTTCTCGCGGTACCAGCTGGCGTGGCAACCCAGGCTGGAGCTGCGCAGTCCAGCCGCAGCCTGGGGCGGTGAGGCCTCATGGCGCTCCCGACGCAACTGCTCAAGAATCGGCTCCAGGATCGGCACGGAGACCGCCGAGGGAGGGGAGATTCCGGAGGGCATGGCAAAGGTCATGGCACACAACTCCTTCGCAAGTGGGGGGGGCAGGGTGAGCCCTGATGCAGGGCAGGAGGGGCGGCTAGGCGGTAAAAAATGAAAGCAAAGATAACCTGCGGAATCAATCAAATTGACCCCCGCAATTCTCAGGCAAAGGGTGCAGCGGCGATCCGCCAGCGCCGGATCCATCCTCAACCCTAAGCGAAGCGAGAGCGAAAGCGAGTCGGCGCGGAACTGGGCAATCAAACGTGAGATTTCGCAGCAGAACGGAAATTCGTAGCAATCGCTACTTAACCTTGCTCCGCGAAGGGCTGGGCGCCGCTTTCCTTACCCTCAAGCCAGCCGATCTGATGTCGGCAAGCTGGCGCGACAGGCTGCCGCCAACGGGCCGCGGGGACACAATGAGGCCAAGCACTTCTGCCGCCGACCGTCCCGCCATGTCCCCCGACAGCACTCCCAACGCCTCCATGGACACCGCCACGGCCTTTGCCGCTGTCGCCCTCGCAGCCGTCTCCTGGGATGGCGTGCTGACGATGGCCGGCACCCGTGCCCTGCGCCATGCCCTCGACTACCGCCCCCCCTTCCGCGAGCGCAGCGACGCCGAGATGATCGTCCTGATGGACCGACTCCTGCGCGCCCTGCGCGAGCGCGGTGCCGGTGGCCTGATGGTGGATGCCGCCGACGTGCTCGATGAGCGCCAACGCCACACCGCCTATGCCGTGGCTGCGGAGATCATGCGCTCCGACGGGCCCCTCCAGGAGCAGGAGCGCGAGATCCTGGCCAGCCTGGCGGAGCACCTGCGCCTTGAGGCGGCGGAGACCACCAAGGTGGGTGAGGTGATGGAGGTGCTCCATGCCAGCATCGTGGAACCCGCCGTTCCCGCATGAGTTCCGGGTCCGGACGCCGCCTGCGCGTCGGGGTTGTTGGCGCCGGTAGTTCGGGCCTGTTTCTGGCCCTGCTGCTGCAGCGCCAAGGCCATTGGGTGGAGCTGTTTGAGCGGGCCCCGGCCCTGCGCACCGATGGCTGCGGCATCCTGCTGGTGAGCAGCGGCGTGGAGGCCGTCGCCGCAGCCGCCATCCCGGGCCTGCTGGAGGCCCTGCTTGCCGGCGGTCAGCCGGTGCAGCGCTTCGTGATCCGCAACCTGCGGGGCGACACGATCGAGACCAGCCCGGTGGAGCGGGAGCCCGAGGAACTTCCGGCTCTCTTGATCCATCGCCAGGCGATCCTCGCGGCCCTGTGGGGAGCCTTTGACCCCAACAGCTTCCGCGGCGGCCGCGAGCTCCTGCACTGGCGGGAGGACCCCGATGGCATCGAGGCCGTCTTCGCCAACGGCTCCGTCTGGCGCGGCGACCTGCTGGTGGGAGCCGACGGCCTGTTCTCGCGGGTGGCGCGCCA
Organism: Cyanobium sp.; assembly: GCA_044352045.1. Taxonomy (GTDB): domain Bacteria; phylum Cyanobacteriota; class Cyanobacteriia; order PCC-6307; family Cyanobiaceae; genus Cyanobium. The sequence goes on from JBILEP010000175.1 coordinate 3,254, forward strand.
GCTGCTGCCGCAGCGCCGCCTCCATTACCTCGGGGACCTGGTGTGGCGCGGCCTGGTGCAGGATGATCGCTTCTGCACCGGCGGGGACTTCTTCGTTTACGCCCGGGGTCGGGGCATCTACGCCAACTTCTTCGATCTGGGTCCCCGCGCCGACGGCACCCCCGTCACCCACTGGGGGTTCTTCCAGGAGGAACACCTGCCGGCCGAGCGCGGCAGGCAGCGCCAACGGCTGGAGCAGCCGGTGCCGAGCGAGGCCCTGGCCCGGTTGCCGGCCGACGCGGCGGCGGTGATTGCCGCCACCCCCCTGGAGGGGGTGGTGGCCAACTGGTCCTTCGACATCGACCCGTTGCCCTGCCTCAGCCGCGGCCGGGTGGCCCTGATCGGCGACGCCGCCCACGCCATGAGTTCCTCGCAGGCGCGCGGGATGACCGCCGGGCTGGAGGACGCGGTGAGCCTCGCCCGCCACCTCGGCCAGCAGGCTGTCGCCACGGCGGAGGGGCTGGCAGCGGCCCTGGCGGCCTATGACGGGGAGCGCCTGCCGGTGGTGCACCGCTACCAGGAACGCAGCCGGCGGGTGAGCGGGCGCACCGGGCGTCGCCGTCCGCCGGAGGTGCTCCCCGCCTCGCCAGCCCCGGATGGGGGAGTGTGACAACGACGACCGTCTGTCGCGCTGGTGACAGTCGGAAGCTGTCACACTCGCCATCATGGGGATAGACGCGATGTGCACGGTGCTGATCTCCCCCTCCTCCCTGTCCCGCAGCCGCGGCCCGGCCCCATCCCGCAGCTATCGCCTGGTCGACGAGCAGGGAGCCCCCCACCCCGTTCTCGACGACCTCTACGACTCCCTCGATGCCGCCTGGGGGGAAGCTCTGAGCTGGTGGCAGGAGCACGGCTTTGGTCAGGGTCCGGTGGGCATCGGCGTGGAGGTGAGCACCGAGCGGGGTGAATGGCGCACCCTGCGCCACCCGGGTAGCTGAGCCGACCCCTTCAGCGCACCTCCACCCCTTTCCAGAACGCCACCCGGCCGCGGATCTGGCTGGCCGCCTCCTTGGGCTCCGGATAAAACCAGGCGGCATTGGCATTGACGCTGCCGTCCACCACCACGTCGTAGTAGTGGGCTTCTCCTTTCCAGCCGCAGACGGTGCGGTGCTGAGAGGGGCGTACACAGTCTGTCTCAAGCGAACCGGCGGGGAAATAGGCGTTCCCCTCCACCATCACGATGTCGTCACTGCTGGCGATCCGACGGTTCTTCCAAACGGCTTCCATGAACAGGCGCATGACTGAAGTTCCCATCCTGACCCAGTCCGGCGGGTATCAGGGCAAGGGCACCGGTTCGTAGATCCGCAGCGTGCCCACGCCCACCGGCGAGGCCACCGGATTGGGGCCGGATGGCCAGGCCACCACCTGGAACAGGTAGGTGTCCGAGACCAGGGGGTTGCGCCAGGCCCGCAGGGCCACCGTGAGGGTGGTGCCCGGAGGGATCGGTTCTGGGAAGCGAAGCCTCAGCAGACCCTCCGCCGGCTCGAAGCGCAGCGCCACCGGCACGGCGGGCCCCTCCCGCCGCGGCCTGCCGATGAAGGCGCGGGCCCGATCCAGCCGCTCGATGAAGTCCGTATCGGCGCCACGGATCTGCTGCAGGCTCAGCTCGGCCAGGGAAGCCCCCGCCTGCGGCGAGAGCTCGATGGTGA
>JBILEP010000176.1:0-4896 GCA_044352045.1 Cyanobium sp.
AACGTCGGGCCCATCGTTGACGAACTCCTGCCGCTCCAGAGCTGTTTCGGTCTCGAGATCCTCTTCGTCGACGATGATTCCGCCGACGGCACCGCTGAGAGGGTGCGCCAGCTGGCGCATGACCATCCCGCCGTGCGCCTCATCCGACGGGTGGGCCGGGCCGGGCTGTCCAGCGCCATCAAGGAGGGCATCCTCGATGCCACCGGCGATCTGGTGGTGGTGATGGACTGCGACGGGCAGCACGAGCCGGCGACGGTCTCCACCGCTGTCGAGGCGCTGCAGGCCAGCGGTGCCGATCTCGTGATCGGCAGCCGTTTCCATCCCGAGGCCCGCATCCACGGCCTGAGCGAGCAGCGGGAACGCAACTCCACCTGGGCCAACGCTGTCGCCCGCTTCAGCCTGCCCCGCTACCGGCAGCTATCGGATTACATGAGCGGCTTCTTCGTGCTGCGCCCCGAAGCGACCCTGCCGTTCGTGCGCCGCGTCGACGTCAACGGCTTCAAATTTCTCTACGAGCTGCTCTCGATCAGCAGCGGGCGGCTTCGGGTGGAGGAGGTGCCGCTGCGCTTCCAGCCCCGCATCGCCGGCAGCTCGAAGCTGGATCTGGCGATCGTCTGGGATCTGGGGGTCTCCATCCTGCACACCCTGCTCTGGCGCAGCGTGCCGAGGCGGGCGATCAGCTTCGCCCTGGTGGGGGCCACTGGCGTGGTGGTGCAACTGGCCACCTCCCACCTGCTGATGGGAATGGGGATGAGCTTCGGTCAGGCCCTGCCGCCGGCGGTGCTGGTGGCGGCCACCTCCAACTACCTGATCAATAATTCCCTCACCTTCCGCTTTCAACGTCAGAGCGGCCTGGCCCTGCTGCGGGGTCTGCTGAAGTTCCTGGTGGTGGCCTCCCTGCCGGTGCTGGCCAACGTGGGCGTGGCCTCCGCCTTTTACAGCCTCGTGGCCCATGACACCTTCTGGGCCCAACTGGCCGGCATCGTCGTGGTGTTCGTGTGGAACTACGCCGCCTCCTCCCGCTTTGTCTGGAACAGCCCCTAGGCCGCCGGTGTCGCGGCGTAGGTTTGGCCATCGTTTCGCCCGCGTCGCTTGACGATCTCCGACCGCCTGGTGATCCCAAGCCCCGCAGCCTTGCCCACCCGCCTGCGCTGGCTCAGCGCCCTGGCCCTGGCGCTGCTCTGCTGGTTGGCCTTCTTCCACGGCCTTGGCGCCCTTGGCCTGATGGACAAGACCGAGGCCCTTTTCGTGGAGGTGGGGCACCAGATGCACCAGCGCGGCGACTGGGTCACCCCCTGGTGGAACGGGGAGCGCTTTTTCGATTACCCGGTCTGGGGCTACTGGATGGTGGCCCTCAGCTTCCGCCTGTTTGGCGTCTCCGAGTGGGCGGCGCGGCTGCCGGTGGCCCTGGCGGCCAGCGCGGTGGTGGTGGCCGCCTTCCTGCTGCTGCTCGTTTGGCCCCTGGCGGCGGAACCCGCCCAGCGCCGCTATGGCCGTGCCCTGCTGGGGGCGGCGGTGCTCGCCACCTCCCCGGGCTGGATCGGCTGGGGGCGCACCTCCACCACCGATATGTTCCTCTCCAGCGCCATCAGCCTGGCGCTGTTCGGCTTCCTGCTGGCCCTGCGCCACCCCCACCATCCCCGGCTGGCGCCCCTCGGCAGGATCGGCCTGGCGGGATTCAGCGCCGTGGCGGTGCTGGCCAAGGGGCCGGTGGGGCTGCTGCTGCCCGGATTGGTGATCGTGGTGTTTCTCTCCCTCACCGGCCAGTGGGGCCCGTGGCTGCGGCCCTGGCGCCTGCTGGCGATGGTCCTGCTGTTCCTGGGGGTCTGCCTGCCCTGGTATGCCGCGGCCGCCCAGGTGAACGGCATGGCCTTCCTGGGGGGCTTCCTCGGCTTCAGCAACCTGCAGCGCTTCACCTCGGTGATCTATGACCACCCGGGGCCACCCTGGTTCTACCTGCCCTGGGTGGTGCTGTTGCTGCTCCCCTGGTCGCTGTTCCTGCCGGCCGCGATCGGCGCCACCCGCTTCTGGAGCTGGAGCCGCTGGCGACCAGCCGCCGCCAGCGCCGAGCAGCGGGCGGTGGCCCAGTTGCCTCTGGTGCTGCTGCTCTGGCTGGGGCTGATGGTGGCCTTCTTCTCCGCCGCCGCCACCAAATTGCCCGGCTACATTCTCCCTGCCCTGCCTGCCGGGTCGCTGCTGGTGGCCCTCTGGTGGCAGCCGATCCCGGCAAACGCCCTGGCCAGCGACCCGGCGGCGGAGCCAAACCCGCCGCCGGGCTGGCCCCTGGTGGTGTCCGGCGGGCTCAACGCGGCCCTGCTGGGCCTGATGGCGGCCGCCGCCGCCCTCGCTCCCCGCTGGGCCGCCAGTGATCCGGCCCATCCAGCGCTGGCCGTGGCCCTGGAGCGCTCCGGCCTGCCCCTGCGGATGGCCCTGCTGCTTGCCCTGGCCAGCCTGACCCTTGCTTTGTTGCTGCGCCGGCCGGGCGGGGGTCGCTGGCTGTGGGTTCCGGATCTGGCCGGCTTCCTGGCGATTCTGGCCCTGGTGGTGGCCCCGCTAGCGCCGCTGCTCGATCGGGAACGGCAGTTGCCGCTGCGCCAACTGGCGGTGCTGGCGCAGCAGCAGGCTCTGCCCGGCGAACCGCTCTGGGTGGTGGGCACCAAGCGCTACAGCATCCTCTTCTACAGCGGTGCAACCGCCGCCTTCGTGGACGGCCGCCGGAGCATCGCCAAGCGCTGGCGGCAGGATCCCGCGGCCCTTGGGATCAGCCCGAGCAGCCGCAGCCTGCGGCTGCTCGGTGATCGGCGCGAGCTGGAGGAGCTGGGGATCACCCCGCAGGCCATCGAGCGCCTCGGCCGCCGTGGCGAGCAGGAACTCTGGCGCGTGCCGCTGGGGGTGCTGCGACCGTGATCCGTTGGCTTCCCAAGCGCCGCGACGCCCTGGTGGTGGCCCTCTGTGCCGCCGTCGTGCTGCTCCTGGCGCAGTGGATCAATCCGCGGCGCCCCCCCACCTTTGACGAGGCGGTGCTCACCTGGCTGGGGGAGAAGCTGCAGGGGCCCGTCGGCGAGCTGCTGCTGCAGGTGTATCGGATCAGCGGTGTTCATGTCACAGGCTTTCTGGTGGTGGCGGCCCTGATCTACGTGGTGCTGCGCCGTTGGTGGAACGACCTGCGGCTGCTGGTGGCCGCCACCGCCGGGATCCTGGTGATCATCGATCTGATGCTCAAACCGTTGTTCGATCGCGCCAGGCCGCCGGACAAGCTGCTGGTGGTGGATGGCCGCAGCTTCCCCAGCGGTCACGCCGCCGGGGCGGTGGCCTTCTACGGGGCCATGCTGCTGATCCTCTCCTTCCACTACCCGCATCTGCGCCGCCCCCTGGCGATCGGGGCGTGCCTGTGGGTGGGTCTGGTGTGGCTCAGCACCCTCTACGCCCGAGCCCACTGGCCCACCGACATGCTGGCGGGAGGCGCCGTGGGGCTGGCCTGGCTGACGGTGTGCCTGGGCTTCTGGCGCCTGCCCTCCGGAAGCGGCCCGCCGGCCCGCTGAGCGCCAGGGCCAGGGCAGAGTGAGGGCCAGCGCGATCCGCCCCCCCCCCCCGCCCCGCCGTGAGCCACCCCGCCAGCCCCACCAGCCCTCTGGCCGCCCTGCGCGGCCTGCGCAGCGCGCCGGTCCTTGATGGCGCCGGCCAGGCCGCGCTGCGGCGCGAACTCAAGGCGGCCCTGGCCCCCTGCAGCTGGTTCACAATCGGCGTGATGGCCCCCAGCGCCGCCGTCGCCATCGCCGCCCTGCGCTCCTGCGAGGCCGCCCTGGGCTGGCCGCCCCTGCGGCAGCAGGAGTTGGCGATCGAGGCCCCGGACGACCACGACCCCTCCGGCGCCGATCCGGCCGGTGCGGTGTTTCTGAAGGGCAACCAGCACACCGGCACCTACCTGCTGCGCCCGGAGAGCGGGCTGGGGGAGGGGATCCTGATCAGCGGCCACCACGATGACCCCGCCCTGGGAGACACCTGGGGGCCACTGCCACTGGATCTATTTGCGCAGGTTGATGCCTAGGCTGGGCGGCTGTGATCCGGCAGAGCCCCGGCCCCCCGCCCTTGCCCATGAGCCCTCCCACCCTGCGCATCGCCTCCCGCCGCAGCCAGCTGGCCATGGTGCAGACCCACTGGGTGCGAGATGCGCTGAGCCAGGCCCATCCCGGGCTGATGATCCAGATCGAGGCGATGGCCACCCAGGGGGACAAGATCCTGGATGTGGCCCTGGCCAAGATCGGTGACAAGGGCCTGTTCACCAAGGAACTGGAGGCCCAGATGCTGGTGGACCAGGCGGACATTGCCGTCCATAGCCTCAAGGACCTGCCCACCAACCTGCCCGAAGGGCTGATCCTTGGCTGCATCACCGAGCGGGAGGATCCAGCCGACGCTCTGGTCGTGCATGACAAACACCGGGAGCGAAGCCTGGCCAGCCTGCCGGAGGGGGCGGTGGTGGGCACCAGCTCCCTGCGCCGCTTGGCCCAGCTGCGCCACCACTATCCCCACCTGCGCTTCCAGGATGTGCGCGGCAACGTGATCACCCGCCTGGAGAAGCTCGACGCCGGCGAGTACGACTGCCTGATCCTGGCCGCGGCAGGCCTGGGGCGTCTCGGCCTGGGTTCCCGCATCCACGAGCTGATCGATCCGGCCATCTCGCTGCACGCCGTGGGCCAGGGGGCGCTGGGGATCGAATGCCGCCAGGGCGATGGCCGGGTGCTGGAGTGGATCCAGGTGCTTGAGCATCGGCCCACCGCCCTGCGCTGCCGGGCGGAGCGGGCCTTTCTGCGCTCCCTTGAGGGGGGCTGCCAGGTGCCGATCGGCGTGAACAGCCGGCTGGAGGATGACCAGCTGGTGCTCACCGGCATGGTGGCC
>JBILEP010000178.1:0-4828 GCA_044352045.1 Cyanobium sp.
AGAAATCGGCGTTGTAAAAGCTCAGCACCCCGGCCCACCAGGCCACACGGTCGTTCAGGGCTCGGCTGGCAAAGGCCGTGCGGTGGCCGCATTCGTGCATGGCGCAGAAGGCGAAGGCCAGGCCCCAGCCCAGCAGCAGCAGCCCCAGGATCTGGAGGGGCCAGGGGATCCCCGCCCCGGCGGACACCCCCAGCCGCGGCGCCCCCCACAACACCAGACCCACCAGCAGCACCGCCAGGTGGAGGCTGAGCTGACGCCAGGCCGGAGCATCCCGCCGGCCGTTGAGCGTTGCCAGATCGGCGGCTTCGATCAGGCCCGGTTCAGACACACCGCAACACCATGGGCCATTCATGTTGAGCCCACCCGGGCCGTGGCTCTGTTCATGGCGGACAGGGGCCGCCGGCGGCTCAGGCTTCGCCGCCGCCGATCTCGCGCCGCAGCAGGAGATAAAGATAGGCCGGTTCCCGGTACTGGCCCGGCAGGCAGCGGTGCAGGCATTCCAGCCGCTGCCAGCAGACCGTGCGCTGGATGCGCGCCAGGCTGCGGCCCTCGCGGATCAACAGGCGCAGGGCCTTGCAATAGGTGGAGTAGCTGGCCTCGAGCTCGCCGATGGTCAGCCGTTCGCTGGCGGAGGCCGGCACCATTGGATCCGGCCGCTGGGGGGAGAGGGTCATCGCTGGGGGACCAGCTCTCGGACGGACTTACTCTCCGGCGGGTCCGCCGCATGCCGCTCCCCCCATCCGGGGACAATGGTCCTCAGAGCTGGACCATGCCGCAGCGCATGCCCTTGAGCACCGCCTGCAGGCGGTTGTTCACGTCGAGGGTCTGCAGCAGGCGCTTGGTGTAGGTGCGGGCGGTTTCCTCGCTCACCACCAGGGCGCGGGCGATCTCCCGGTCGCTGAGGCCGCTGGCGAGCAGGTCGAGCACCTGATACTCCCGTGGCGTCAGGCGCGGACAGCTCAGATAGGGAAGGCTGCCACTGCGCAGGGACGGACTCCGGTAGGAGTGATGGCCCATCACTGCCATCACGGCCGCCTGCAGGGGGCGCTGGTCGTCTACCACATCCGCTTCCGCCACGACCGCCTCCAGCCACGGGGCCTCGGCGTACTCCGCCGGGATCACATCGCCCAGGGCGAGCACCACGATCTTGATGTGGGGCTGGGCTTCGCGGGCCTGGCGGGCCAGTTCGAAGCCGTTGCCGCTCTCCAGGTGGTCGGTGCAGATCAGCAGTTCGTAAGGTTCGCGAGCCAGATAGGTCAGACAGGCGTCTTCGTCGGTGACGGCGCAGCCGATGCGGCTGCGGTCCTGGAAGCTCTCGCAGACCGCCCGCAGCAGGAAGCGGCCCTTCATGGCAATGGCCACCTTCCCCTGCACCGCCACAGAGAGCAGCACCTCATCAAGGGTGGCCCCCTGCAGGCTGTCGAGAAAAGGCGTGAGGTCCATGCTGTCAACCTATCCAGACCGGCTCGCCGCCTGTGGTGCCAGGTCCGCGCCAGCCGGTGACGCAATCTCCTGATTCGCTTAAGATTCTGGCGCAGGCCGCTCGTGTTTCCTCCGCCACCTCCGCCACCTCCGCCACCATCAACCTCCGCAAGCGCAGCCGCTTCGTTTCCCCATGCACAACGACCACCCCGTCCTCCATTCCCTCGAAGCCCGGCTGACGGCGCTGCGCCAGCAGTACCACCGCAGCCCCAACGAACAGACCCGCTACCAGCTGGTGCGGCTCGAGCAGTTGATCGTGCAGTGGGCTCCCGGAGCCCCCAGCCTCCTGGCCAGCGTCTGAAGCCGCCCATTCCCCTCACGGGCGGAGGGGAGCACTGGCGGTAACCGACTAGACCCACGTGAAGAAATTCGCCATCTTCTTGTGCCGGTGGCCAGGGCTGCGGCACACCGCCCGAGGTGTTGCCAGACCGGAGGAACTTGCGTTGTTCTCCCCCATGGGCAAGGCCAAACATCACCATCGCAGCGCGTCACCCCCGCCCGAGGCCAGCGGCGAGCCCGGGGCGGCACCCAGCAGCGGGAATGGCCACGATCTCTACTGGCCCTCCCAGTTGCTGGAGGACGTGCAGGAGCCCGGTGAGGGTTCGCCCCAGAAGCTCGATCGCAAGCTCTATGAAAAGGAGCTGGCCCACCTGCAGGTGGAGCTGGTCAAGATGCAGTACTGGATCAAGCACGTCGGCTATCGGCTGATCCTGCTGTTCGAGGGGCGAGACGCCGCGGGCAAGGGGGGCACGATCAAGCGCGTCACCGAGCCGCTCAATCCCCGGGGCTGCAACGTGGTGGCCCTCGGCACCCCCTCCGACCAGCAGAAGACGCAGTGGTATTTCCAGCGCTACGTGGAGCACTTCCCCTCCGCCGGTGAGATCGTGCTCTTCGACCGCAGCTGGTACAACCGGGCCGGGGTGGAGAAGGTGATGGGCTTCTGCAGCCCGGTGCAGGTGGAGGAGTTCTACCAGTCCTGCCCGGAGTTTGAACGGATGCTGGTGCGCAGCGGCATCACCCTGCTCAAGTACTGGTTCTCAGTGAGCGATGAGGAGCAGGAGGCCCGCTTCCGCTCGCGCCTGAAGGATCCGGCCCGCCGCTGGAAGCTCAGCCCGATGGACCTGGAATCCCGCGATCGCTGGGTGGAGTTCTCCAAGGCCAAGGACGCGATGTTCGCCCACACCAACATCCCGGAGGCCCCCTGGTTCACCGTCGAGGCCGACGACAAGCGCCGCGCCCGACTCAACTGCATCCGCCACATCCTCAGCAAGGTTCCCTACGAGGACATGACACCCGATGCGATCAAGCTGCCACCGCGCAAGGGCGGCGGCGACTACCAGCGCCCCCCCCACAACGAGCAGTTCTTCGTGCCCAACTGCTACCCGTAAGGGGCCGCTCACCAGAGCAGCAGGCGGGGGGCGGGGGCGTCGAGCCGCCAGAGCTGGGGCCGCCGCCGCAGCAGCTCCTGACCCGCAATCGCCTCCACGCCGAGCTGGGCGAACACCGGATTGGCGGTGACGATCCCCTCCAGGGGCCGCATCGCATCGGCCGGGGGCTCCCCGGGCAGGCCCAGGCCGGCGAAAGGGCGGCGGCTCACCATCTGTTCGCCGCAGACCCCCACCAGCCGCAGGGGCTGCGGCGCCCCCAGGGGCGGCAGCCGGCCGGCCAGGGCGGGGCTAAGGAACAGGCCCTCGGCGCCGGTGTCCGCCAGGGCGGGAATCGCGCCCCCTTCACCGCGAAGGTTGAGCAGGGGCACACCCCGATGCAGGCGCAGCTTCAGCCCCAGGGCCGGCGCCCCCGCCCCGGCGGCCGCCCGCAGCGCCGCTGGCCCGAGCGCCAGCTGGCCGGCGCGGGGATCCACCCACACCGGCAGTCGCCGCAGGCTGGGCACCCCCAGCACCCCGTCCACCCCCGGCGGCAGGGCGACGATCGGCAGCAGCAGCGCCTCCACCCCCTGCAACCGCAGGCCGCCCAAGGTCAGCGGCGGCAGGGCGGTGCGCCGGGGCTGGGGAAGATCGCAACGGTCGCCGCCCCCGGCCAGGCCGGCGGAACGGGGCGGCAGGGGCTGGCTCGCCAGGGCCAACCGGCGGGCCAGGGCGGGCGTCACCATCGTGGAGGAGGCGCCGGTGTCGAGCAGCAGGCGCACCACGGTGGCGCCGCTGCGGAAGGGGAGCACCGGGGTGTCGCCCCCCGCGGCACGCTCCAGGGGCAGCAGGGCGCCGCCCGTGGCCTGCCCGCCCGAGAGGGGCGGCGCCTGCAGCTGAATCAGGGCCGCGATCAGCATGGCTCAGGGCTCCCGGTGAATCGCCAGGGCCGCCAGCATGCCCCCCAGAAAACCCGAGGCATGGCCGATCCAGCTCACCCCGGGAGGAGTGAGGAAGGGGAGCAGGCTGGGCAGCACACCGCCGTAGGCCACCAGGCAGAAGGCCGAAAGAGCCAGCGAGCGGGGTCGCTTCTCCAGCCAGCCGATCAGCAGCAGGTAGCCGAGCAGGCCGTAGTTGACGCCAGAGAGACCATGGCTGCCCACCGGCCAGAACAGCCACACCGGAATCGCCGTCAGCAGCACCCCCAGCCAGACCGCCAGGTAGTCGCGGCGGCCCTGCAGCAGCACCAGCCAGGAAAGGGGCACAAACCAGAGGCTGTTGGCCAGCAGATGGCCGAAGCCGGAATGGCTGAAGGGGGCGGTCAACACCCCGCTGAAGGGACCGCCCCGCACCATCGGCAGGTTGAAGGTGCCGCCGAAGACCAGTTGGTCGATCACCTCCAGCCCCCAGGGCAGCGCCAGGATCACCAGCGGCAAGGCCGCGTTGCCGCCGAGGCGGGCCAGGGATGGGCTGGAGACGTGGGTGGGAGGTCCGGCCATGGCCAGGCAGGGCCTGAAGACTGGGTCTGATCATCCTGGCGGCGCGGCCAGGTTCCCTGTGGCAGGCTGTCGCCACCGGGCCCGCCCTGCCCTGCTCTGTGGTCGACGCCTCCCCTCGCGGGTCTCCCCGCCGCTTCGCCTGTTCCCACATCGAAGCGTTCCAGGCGCTCCTGCGGCAGGTGGGCCTCGATCTGGAGCTGGTGCAGATCCGACCTGGACCCTTCCGGGCGGAAGGGGTGGTGGTGCCCCTGGAGCACCTGCAGGTGCTGCAGCTGAGGCTCGCTCGACCGGTGCTGGCGATCGGGGCCAAACCCCAGCATTGCTTTGCCTTCGGCCTCTCCCTGGCGCCGATCGCCCCCGGCCCGGTGGGGTTGCAGGCCCATGGCCTGGAGCTCCCCGAGCAGGCGGTTTACGGCCTGGATCCCTTCCGGGAGGTGCACCTGGTCACCCCCGAGGGCTACAGCCTGGCCCTGCTGCGCGTCG
>JBILEP010000179.1:0-4824 GCA_044352045.1 Cyanobium sp.
AATCCCCCCTTGGCCTCGCTGTCACTCACCAGGTACCCCAGGGCAGTGAGCTGGCGGAACAGCGAGCGCCATTGGCCCCGATCGAGCTCCCGACCGATTCCGTAGACGCTCAGCTCCCCGTGGCCATGCTGGCGGATGCGGGCGGTGTCGCCCCCCAGCAGCACGTCGATCACATGGGCGGCGCCGAAGCGCTGGCCCGTGCGGAACACCGCCGAGAGGGCCTTGCGGGCCGGCAGGGTGAGATCCACGGTGCGATCGGGCTCCAGGCACAGATCACAGTTCCCGCAGGGCTGCGGCAGCTCCTCACCGAAATGGCGCAACAGCACCTGGCGGCGGCAGCCCGGCGCCTCTACGAAGCCGATCAGGGCGTCGAGCTTGCCGTGCTCCACCCGCTTCTGCTCCTCCGCCGCGGCCGACTCCTCGATGAAGCGGCGCAGCTGGGGCACATCCCCCTGCCCCTGCACCATCCAGGCCACCGCCGCCAGCCCGTCCCGGCCGGCCCGACCCGTTTCCTGGTAGTAGGCCTCCAGGCTCTTGGGCAGGTCCACATGGGCCACGAAACGCACATCCGGTTTGTCGATGCCCATGCCGAAGGCGATGGTGGCCACCACAATCACGCCGCTCTCCTTGCGGAAACGTTCCAGCGCCTGCCGCCGCTGCTCCGCGTCCAGCCCCGCGTGGTAGGCCACCGCATCGAACCCCGCTGCCCGCAGCTCCCGGGCGAAGCCGTCCACCCGGCTGCGGGAGCGGGCGTAGACGATGCCGGCCTCGCCCTTGCGCTCCGCCAGGAACGCCAGCAGCTGGGCCTTCCCATCGGCCTTGTCGCGGATCAAATAGCGGATGTTCGGGCGGTCGAAGCTGGCCAGAAAGCGGCGGCCCTGCCGCAACTGCAGCCGATCGAGGATGTCCTCCTGGGTGCGGGGATCGGCGGTGGCGGTGAGGGCGAGGCGGGGCACCGCCGGGAACCGCTCCGCCAGCACCCCCAGCTGCCGGTACTCCGGCCGGAAATCGTGCCCCCACTGGGAGACGCAATGGGCCTCATCGATCGCGAACAGGGAGAGATACAAAAGGTCGATCTCACCGCGCGCCAGCTGCAGCTCGATCGCGCGGCCATCCTGGGGCTCGATCGCCGAATGCAACGCGGCGGCCCGCACCCCCGCCTGGCGCAGGGCTTCCACCTGGTCCTGCATCAGGGCGATCAGCGGCGAGATCACCACCGCCGTGCCCGGCAGGCATAAGGCCGGCACCTGATAGCAGAGCGACTTGCCACCGCCGGTGGGCATCAGCACCAGCCCCGACCCACCGGCGAGCACATGGGCGATGATCTCCGCCTGGGGGCCCCGGAAATCGTCGTAGCCAAACACCTGCCGCAGCACCTGACGGGGGTCCATAGGAACGGGGAAACGGGTTGCCGGGGCAGAACCCCACAATGGCTTGATGCCACCACCCACCGCCTCCCGCACCGCCTGGGCCTTCCTGAGCCCCGCGCTCACGCTGCTGGCGATCTCGGTGCTCCTGCCCGCCGCCCTGGCCCTGCTGATCAGCTTCAGCAGCACCGGCCTGGATGTAAGCGAGCCGCTTCGCTTCGTGGGCCTGGCCAATCTGCAGCGCTTGGCGAGCGACCCGATGTTCTTCCGAGTGGCTGGCACCACCGCGCTCTATCTCCTTGGGGTCGTGCCGCCGATCGTGCTCGGTTCCCTGGTGCTGGCGGTGCTGGTGAACCGCAGCCTGCCAGCGATCCACTGGTTCCGCGGCGCGCTCTACACCCCCTATCTGGTGTCCTTGGTGGTGGCGGCGATCGCCTTCCGCTGGCTCTACGCCGAGAACGGCCTGATCAATGGCTGGCTCTCCGCCTGGCTGGGGGAGCGCTTCAGTCCGATCGGCTTCCTCACCGACCCCCGCCTGGCTCTGCCGTCGGTGATGCTCGTCACCCTCTGGAAGGGGCTGGGGTATTTCATGGTCATCTTTTTGGCGGGGTTGCAGGGCATCCCGGCGGAGCTCTACGAGGCGGCCGCCCTCGATGGCAGCGAAGGCTGGCGCCGCCATCTGGACATCACCCTGCCCCTGATGCGCCCGTACGTGACCCTGGTGGCGGTGATCTCCGCGATCGGCGCCACCAAAGTGTTCGAGGAGGTGTACCTGATGACCCAGGGGGGGCCGGCGGACGTCACCCGCACGATCGTCTACTACGTCTACGACCAGGCCTTTGCGGAACTGGAGATCAGCTACGCCTGCACGGTCGGCCTGGCGCTGTTCCTGGCGGTGCTGCTGCTCAGCTTGCTGCGCTGGTTGTTTGCCGGTGAGCGCGGTCTGGTTTGAGCGCCCCGCCGACGGACTGCACTCTCCGCCGGGACGTGGTGCGAATCTGGAAGACCGATTGCCAGCGTGCCCGTCGTGGAGTCGGACTCCCCCCAAACCCTCCCCCTGCGCAGCATCGGCGTGGTGGGCGGCGGCCAGTTGGCCTTGATGCTGGCCGAGGCAGCCGAGGAGCTCAACCTGGAGCTGCACGTGCAGACCCCCTCCGCAGAGGATCCGGCGGCGCGGCGGGCCAGCAGCGTCGTGATCGCTCCCCTCCGGGACGTGGAAGCCACCCGGGAGCTGGCGCGGCGTTGCGGCGCGATCAGTTTTGAGAACGAGTGGCTGCCGCTGGAGCCGCTCCAGCCCCTGGCGGAAGGCGGCGTGGTCTTCCTGCCGGGGCTGCAGGCGCTGCGGCCGCTGGTGAGCAAGCAAGCCCAGCGCCAGCTCCTCGCCGAGCTGCACCTGCCCTCCCCACGCTGGTGCCCCCTGGAGGCCGCCCTCGCCCCGCCGCCCCCAGCCGACGACCCTGACCAGGATCCGGGGAGCGGCGAGCCCGAAGCCCCCTACCCGCCGCCCCTGCCCCAGGTGGCCCAGGCTGTCCTCGGCGCGGCGGAACCTCGGCTGCCGGAGGGATTCCAGTTCCCCTTGATGGCCAAGGCCAGCCAGGGTGGCTACGACGGCCGGGGCACCCGCACCATCGCTGACCTCGACGGCCTGCGCCACTTGCTGGAGAGCGTGGATCCGCAGCAGTGGATCCTCGAAGAGATGGTGCCCTTCGAACGGGAACTGGCCCTCACCGCCTGCCGAGACCGCCAGGGCAACCTGGCCTGTTTCCCCCTAGTGGAGACCCATCAGCACCAGCGGGTCTGCGACTGGGTGGTGTATCCGGCACCGGTGGACCATTCCGTGCGGGTCTTCGGCCGCAACGTGGCCGCCTCGCTGCTCACGGCCCTCGATTACGTGGGGGTGCTGACGGTGGAGTTCTTCTGGGGGCCGCGGGGGTTGCAGGTGAATGAACTGGCACCGCGCACCCACAACTCCGCCCACCTCACGATCGAAGCCTTCCGCCACAGTCAGTTCGAGCAGCAGCTGCGGGTTGTGGCCGGCCTGCCCCTGGGCCGGATCGTTCCCCAGCTCGAGGGGGCCCTGATGGTGAATTTGCTGGGCCTGCGGGAGGGCAACGACGATCACAGCGCCGAGCGCCGGGCGCTGGAGCGGCTCTCCGGCGCCCATCTGCACTGGTATGGCAAGCGGGGCGGCGGCGTCGGTCGCAAGCTCGGCCATCTCACTCTGGCCCTGGAGGCGGAGGCGCAGGAGGATCGCCAGGAGGAAGTGCGGCGCCGCCTGGCGGAGGTGCGCGCCATCTGGCCCCTGCCGGAGGACGATTCCAGCCTGGAAAGCCGTTAGAGTTTCCCCGGACTGCTGTGTTGGTGACTGCCTTTCACAGTTTTCTGATCTGACTCCTTCTTCGACGTGGGGGGTCTTCAGCGACAGCAACGTATACCGGCCTTCGGACCGGAAACGGCGCCCCGCCCCTGACCCCCCCTCTGGTTCTTCCAGGTCGAACACTGGGGCAAGACGGCATGGTGGTCCACCCCTTTTCCCCGCCCCTCTCGGCCGCCGGCCGATCCCCCTTCAGGCGGCCAGCTGGTCGAGGTGACCCTGCAGCTCCTCCCGGCTCCAGCTGGTGATCACAAACACCTCCTGAGCTGATCCGCCACGCCGGGCCACCAGTTTGAAGCCCCCCAGGATCGGCGCCGAAACCCGCAGCCGCAGGCTGGAGCTGCGGCCCCTCACCCGGCAGATCACCGCCGGGGTCACCGTGTCGATCCCCTCGGCGCTGGCCAGCCGCCGCAGCAGGGGGATCAACCCCTCCAGATAGGTGCTGTGGGTTATCACGACGCGCCCCATCCCGGCTGCGGCCCCTCAGGCCCGCTCGAGGGGAGCCATCGTCAGCCCCTCGGCGGTGAGCAGCTGGTGGTACAGCTCGGCCTGCTCCTGTGGACCGCTCCAGACCACGGCTGATCCCTCGCCATCGATGCGGTGGGCCAGGTTCCAGGCCCGGTCGGGGTTCATGCCGGGGATGTGGCGCACCAGGGCTTCGACCACGTGCTGGAAGGTGTTGACGCTGTCGTCCAGCACGATCACCCGGAAGTGGGGGTAGGGCTGGCGGACCTGTTGCCGTTCCTGGACCGACGTGGGAGATGTGACGACCATGACGGTGCCGCGGCTGGGCACTGGCAGCCTAGGTAACATGGGCGGCACTGAACTCCAATCGCACCCCATCATGCTGATCACCTTCGGCTGGGCCGCCATCGCCGCCATGTTCAGCTTCTCGATCGCCATGGTTGTCTGGGGCCGCAATGGAGACAACACCCTCGGTTACTGAGTTCGCCCTGTCCGCCAACACCGTTCTCTCGGTCGTCGCGGTTTCCCTGCTGGTGTTCGTCAGCCTGGGGGTGGTGTACCTCTCCACTGTGGAGTGGCGAGATAAGCGCCGCCGGCAGGCCAAGCAGGCCCGCGGCC
>JBILEP010000180.1:0-4823 GCA_044352045.1 Cyanobium sp.
CTTCAGGGATCTGTTCGGTGCTGACGTATTCGACGTTGGGGCAGGCGGCGATCTGCATTGCCACATTGCGCAGCAGCTCCTGGAAGAGCTCGCCGCGGGCGACGAAGTCGGTCTCGCAGTTCACCTCCACCAGCACGCCCACCCGGGCGCCGGTGTGGATGTAGCTGCCAATCGCCCCCTCGGCGGCGGTGCGGCCCGCCTTTTTCTCGGCGGAGGCGATTCCCTTCTGGCGCAGCCACTCGCTGGCCTTGGTCATGTCGCCCGCCGACTCGGCCAGGGCCTTTTTGCAGTCCATCATTCCTGCGCCCGTCTTGTCGCGCAGTTCCTTGACGAGCTTGGCGGAGATCTCAGGCATCGGGTTGGGGAAAAGGGGGAAGCGGAGGTGGGGCGGGGGGTGAGGGACTGGGGGGAGGGGGGATCAGCCCTCCTCCTCACCACCGCGATCCTGGGCGCCGTGACGGCCCTCGTTGATGGCGTCCGCCAGGCGGCCGAGCACCAGTTGCACGGAGCGCACGGCGTCGTCGTTGCAGGGGATCGGCACGTCGCAGAGATCCGGATCGCAGTTGGTGTCGAGCATCGACACCAGGGGAATGTCGAGCTTGCGGGCCTCGAGCACCGCGTTGGTTTCCCGGCGCTGGTCCACCAGGATCACCACATCAGGCAGGCGGCGCATGTTCTTGAGGCCGCCGAGGTACTTCTGCAGACGGTCGAGCTCGCGACGCAGCACCGCGGCCTCCTTCTTGGGCCGCATGGCGATGGCGCCGGAGGCCTCCATCCGCTCCAGATCCTTGAGGCGATCGATGCGGGCCCGCATCGTGGTCCAGTTGGTGAGCATGCCGCCCAGCCAGCGCTGGTTCACAAACGAAGCGCCGCAGCGGGCCGCCTCCTGGGCGATCACCTCGGAGGCCTGCTTCTTGGTGCCGACGAACAGGAAGCGCTTGCCGCTGCGCGAGGCATTGCGCACCCATTTGTAGGCATTGTTCATGCAGACGGCGGTCTGCACCAGATCGATGATGTGCACCCCATTGCGCGCGCAATAGATGTAGCGCGACATCTTCGGGTTCCAGCGGCGGGTTTGGTGCCCGAAGTGGGCACCCGCCTCCATCATCTCGGCGAGAGTGACAACAGCCATGACAATCGTGGGGTTTCGGGTTGGCCACCACCTGCCAGGGACCCGATCGGGTCACCCGAAACGCGCAGGTGTGCGGTGTGTTGGGGACCGAAGCAACTTATCAAACGGCCGAGCGGGCTTCGGCGAACAGGGCTCGCACCCCCAGCCGGTTGAGCGGCAGGCGCAGCAGCTCCATCGCCAGGGCGCTCTGTCCGCGACGGATCAACCAGCTCAACACGGGCCGGAGGCTGCGCTCGTTCAGCAGCCCCCCCAGGGTGAGCAACTCCCACAGCAGCCGATGCAGCCAGGTGTACTGGATGATGAAGCGCACCCGCCGGGTGGGGTGCTTGCGGTAGAAGACGAGAGCCATCTTCGCCCGCTCCCGCTCGACGCGCACCAGATCGGGGATCTGCTCGAGGCTGAGGGCGGGATGCCAGTGGTAGCCCACGGCCTCGGGGCAGCGGATCAGCCGTACCCCCTGGCGCCGCAGCCGCTCCCCCAGCTCCAGGTCCTCCCAGCCGTAGAGGCGGAAGGAGGTATCGAACAGGCCGCTGCGCAGCAACAGCTGCCGGTCAATCGCCACGTTGCCGGTGGCGAAATAGGCCCAGGAGAGATCGGTGGGCTTGTGGGGCTCGCTGGTGGGTTCCTCGAAGTTGGCGGTGTTGATCACCGCGCCATAGGTGAAGCAGAGGCGATCGCCCCGGCGCTGCCAGTCCTGCTCCAGCGCCCGGGCGTGGCAGAGCAGGAAACCATCGGTGACCACCAGATCGCTGTCGATGAACACGATCACATCGCCGCGGGCGGCCTCCACGCCGCGGTTGCGACCCTCGGCCGGACCGCCATGCTCCTGGCGGATCAGGCGCACATGGGGCAATTGGGTGGCATGGGCATCGAGCCAGCGCACCGTGTCGTCGGTCGAGCCGTCGTCCACCAGCACCACCTCATAGCCCCGCACAGGCGGCTCAAGGCGCTGACGCTCCAGCGCCAGCAGGCACTTGCGCAGGATCGGCAGGCGGTTGTAGGTGGGGATGACAACGCTCAGGAACATGGGCGGAAGGCCGGATCGCGGGGCGTAGAGCGGGGCCAGGAGCGGGGGGAGACGCCAAAAAGGGGACCCCGAGGGGTCCCCTGGGGAACCATCGCGGCGAGATCAGTCGGCGGCGCCACCGTTGTTGGCGGTGCCGGTGACGCCGTTGCCGGCCCCTTCACCGCGGCCGTCGTTGCGCAGCTTGCGCTTCTTGAACTTCCGAGCGTAGGCGCGGTTGCGCTCCTGCTTTTCCTTCTTGAGGTTCCTGCGCTTGGCCATGCGGGCGGCGGTCCTGGTTGGAGAGATGAATCCACACTACTGAACCGGGCCTCAAGGTCCGGGGCGGTTGTCCACCGACGGGCGCCCATCGCCCACCAGCCGCTCGCCCGGCACGGTTTCGATCAGCTGACCATCCTCCATCCGCACCAGGCGATCGGCGATGTCGAGGATGCGGGGATCATGGGTGACCATCAGCACCGAGATCCCCTGATCGCGGGCCAGGCCCCGGATCAGATCCACCACTTCCCGACCCGTGCGGCTGTCCAGGGCGGCGGTGGGTTCATCGGCCAGCAACAGGCGCGGCCGGGCCGCCAGGGCGCGGGCGATGGCCACCCGCTGCTTCTGGCCACCGGAGAGGTCATGGGGGAGCTTGCCCAGGTGGTCCCCCAGGCCCACCGACCGCAGCCACTGCCGCGACACATCACGGCGGGCCCGATAGCTCATCCCCTCGAGCAGATCGGCTCCCATCTGCACGTTCTGCTCGGCCGTGAGACAGCGCAGCAGGTTGTGGCCCTGGAAGATCATGCCGATGCGGCGGCGGAGCCGCTGCCGTTCCGCCCGGCTTGATCCCTGAAGCTCCTGGCCGAGCACCTCCAGGGAGCCGGCCATCACCTGCCGCAACGCCCCCACCAGGGTGAGCAGGGTGGTCTTGCCGCAGCCGGAGGGTCCGGTGAGCAGCACCACCTCCCCCGGGCGGATCGCCAGGTCGACCCCTTGCAGCACCTGGCGGCGCATGGCGCCTCTGCCGAACCAGTGGTTGAGACCGCACACCCGCACCGCCGGGGCCGCGCCACCGCCGCCTTCCGGCGGACCGCCATCACCCGGGCCCAGGGCGCCGCCCCCATGGCCACCACCGCGCTGGAGCGGGGCGGCGGTGTGCGCGGTGGTAAGTGCCGTTGCGCTCATCGACTCAGAAGATCTCCGCCGGATCGGCATCGGCCAGCTTGCGCATCGCCATCAGGGCGGAAATCATGCACATGGTCATAATCATGGCGAAAACCAAGAGCGAACGGTCCAAGTCCATGTAGATCGGCAGCCGGGTGCCGGAGCGAACCATCACATAGAGCCCCTCACCCGCCAGCCAGGAGGGCAGGAAGCCGAGCAGAGTCAGCAGCAGACCCTCCCGGGCCACCACCGCCAGCAGGGTGGTGAGGCGGTAGCCCATCGCCATCAAGGTGGCGTACTCAGGCAGATGGTCGCTGACATCGGAGTGCAGGATCTGATACACGATCACGCAACCCACCACAAACGCCATGGCCGCGCCGAGGCTGAAGATGAAGCCGATGGCGGTGCTGGAGCGCCAGTAATCCTTTTCAAACTCCTCGAAGCCTTTCTTCGTGAGGATCGTCACATCCGGAGGCATCAGCCGCCGCAACCGCTGGGCCACCTCCAGAGGATCGGCACCCTTGGCGACACGGAGCAGTCCCAATTCGATGCTGCCTGGTGAGGTGCCGGGCATCAGGTTGAGGAACGTCTCCCGGCTGACCAGCATGTTGCCGTCGGCGCCGAACGAGGGGCCCAGGGCCACCAGCCCCACCACCCGCACCCGCTTGCCGGCCACCTCGGTCTCCACCACCTGCTCTTGCCGCATCATCTGGGGGATCGGCCCGAACTCGGGACGGGAGAGCTCATCGAACAGCACCCGGCCCTGCTGGGTGAGCAGCTTTGCCTTCTCCATCAGGCCCGGGTCGGTGAACAGGGGATCGCCGGGTTCAAAACCCAGGGCCAGGATCGAGCGGGTCAGGCGCGTCTTCGGGTTGCGCCAGAGCAGCAGATTCCAGTGCACCGGCGTGATGCCGATCACCTGCGGATCGGCCATCGCCTGCACCAGGCGCCGACGGGGGAAGGGGGCCATCCCAACCGAACTGGTGGTGCGCGGACTGATCAGCAC
The DNA here is from genome assembly GCA_044352045.1 of Cyanobium sp. Taxonomy (GTDB): domain Bacteria; phylum Cyanobacteriota; class Cyanobacteriia; order PCC-6307; family Cyanobiaceae; genus Cyanobium. Next base: position 4,309 of record JBILEP010000180.1, read on the forward strand.
CAGGTCGGCGTCGAAGCGTTTGTGGATCACCACACTGGCGTCGAACAGCCCGTCCCGGAATCCCAGCTGCATGAACATCAGGATCCCGGCGAAGGCGATGCCCGCCAGGGCCACGGCCAGACGGGCCGGCTGGCGGGTGAGCAGCAGCCAAGCCAGGGGGATGCGCCGTTGGGACCAGGGATTGCCCATCGGCGCTCAGGGCTCCAGGCGGGCGATCACCTTCAGCCCGGTGAGCTCCCGCACCCGCCGGGCATCCTGCGGATCGAGGCGCAGGCGCACCTCGACAATCCGGGCGTCGGCGTCACGGGTGGGATCGGTGGAGAGCACCTGCCGCTGCCGCACCTGGGGGCTGATGCGGCTCACCGTGCCGGACAGGCTGCCGTGGAAGCCGCCGTTCTCACTGGTAACGGTGGCCCGTTGCCCCAGCCGCACCCGGTCGATGTCGCTCTCGTAGATCTCCAGCAGCGCCTCCATGCGGTCGCTGTCCGCCAGTTCGAGGATGCCCTCATCCCCCG
>JBILEP010000181.1:0-4805 GCA_044352045.1 Cyanobium sp.
CTCTCCGCCGCCCGCCAGACGGCCCCGATCGGGGTGCCGATCCTCACCATCAACACGGGCCACCTGGGGTTCCTGGCTGAGGCCTACCTCAAGGATCTCGATCGCGCCCTCGAGCAGGTGGTGAGCGGCCGCTGGACGGTGGAGGAGCGGACGATGCTGGTGGTGAGCGTGATGCGGGGGGAGCAGCGGCGCTGGGAGGTGCTCTGCCTCAACGAAATGGCCCTGCACCGCGAGCCGCTCACGAGCATGTGCCATTTCGAGATCGCGATCGGCCGGCACGCCCCGGTGGACATCGCCGCCGACGGGGTGATCCTCTCCTCCCCCACCGGCTCCACCGCCTACGCCCTCAGCGCCGGCGGCCCGGTGATCACCCCGGACTGTCCGGTGCTGCAGCTCACCCCGATCGCCCCCCACTCCCTGGCCTCGCGGGCCCTGGTGTTCAGCGACCTGGAGCCGGTGACGATCTTCCCGGCGACACCGGAACGGCTGATGATGGTGGTCGACGGCAGCGCCGGCTGTTACATCTGGCCGGAGGACCGGGTGCTGATCCGCCGTAGCGACCATCCGGCCCGCTTCGTGCGCCTGGCCGACCACGAGTTCTTCCAGGTGCTGCGCAACAAGCTGGGCTGGGGGTTGCCCCACGTCGCCAAGCCCGCTGGCAACGGCGGCGAGGGGGTGGCGTGAGCGGGTCACGGGCGGCGGGCGGCGGCACGCGGGTGCTGCTGGTGGGGGAGGTGGCCGAGGGGCTGGCGGCACGGCTCGCCCTCTCCGGCTACCAGCCCCTGGAGGCCGCGGCCACGGGCGAGGCGCCCCAGGCGGTGGTGCTGGCCCCCGACAGCGAGGGGAAGCTGGCCGCTTTGCGGCGGGCGTGGGGAGCGGTGCCGATCCTGCTCGGCCTGCGGGGGGATTCCCTCGAAGAACGGGTGCGCTGCCTGGCCAGCGGCGCCAACGACTTCTGGCTGACCGACCGCCCCCCCAGCGACCTGCTGGCCCGCCTGCGCCTGCATCTGCGCCTGGCCGACCGGGCCCAACCCGGTGAGGCGGTGGAGCTGCGGCTGGCGGATCTGGTGCTCGACCCCAGCCGGCGCCTGGTGCGGCGGGCGGGCCGGGATCTGCCCCTCACCGAGCGGGAATACCAGCTGCTGGCGCTGCTGCTGCGGCACCGGGGCGAGGTGGTCAGCCGCGAGCGGATCCTGGCCTCCGTCTGGGAGGAGGGCGGCGGCGCCGCCAGCAATGTGATCGAGGTCTACGTGCGCTATCTGCGCCAGAAGCTGGAGCGCCACGGGGGGCGGCGCCTGCTCCACACCGTGCGGGGCCAGGGCTACTGTCTGGCGGAACGGTGGCCGCCCGGTGGGGAGGGGTGATGGGGCTCTGGTGGGGGCGAAGCGCCGCTTTGGCCCTCGGGGTCGCGGCCAGCGGCGTCGGGCTGACGGCCTGTTTCGCCCGGGAGCAGGCCGGCCGCGCCACCGGTCCACCGCAAACCCTGCCGGTGACCGCCCGCTGGTGCCTGGAGCCCGCCAAGGGGCCAGTCTGCATTGGCCTGGAGGTGGCCGACACCCCCCAGCAGCAGGCCTGGGGTCTGCAGATGCGCCCCCGCCTGCCGGCCTTGCGGGGCATGTGGTTTCCCAACGCCATGCCGTCGCCGCTGCGCTTCTGGATGCACCGCACCCCCGAACCGCTCGACATCATTTTCCTGCGGCATGGGCGGGTGATCGCCATCGCCGCCGCCATTCCCTGCATGCGCCTGCCCTGCCCCACCTACGGGCCGGATGAACCGGCGGACGGGGTGGTGGAACTGGCCGCCGGCGAGGCAAAACGGCTGGGGATCCAGGTGGGCCGACCGGCGACGATCGAGCGGATCCCGCCGCCCTGAGCCTCCCCCCGCCTGTCCCGGGCCATCCCCCGCTCAGGGGCGGCGCCCGGTGAGCACCAGCACGGGATTGAGCGGCGCCAGACGGGTGCCATCCCCCAGCGGGGCGCCGCGCCAGCTCTGGTGCTGACTCACGGAAACCGCCAGCCCGCCACCCTCCAGCAGAGGCCGCAGCTCGGCCAGCGCCTCCAGCGTGGCCAGGGGAATCACCACCACGCCGCCGGGGCGCAGGCGGTCGAGCACGGCGCGGAGCAGGGCGGCCCGCTGGCGGCCGCCACCGCCGAGCAGCACCCGATCGGGATCGGGCAGCTCCAGCAGCCCCTGCGGCGCCGCCGCTTCCACCACCCCGGCGGGACTCACCGCCAGACGGGCGGCGTTGGCCTCGATCAGGGCCTTGGCACCGGGGCGGCGATCGAGGGCCCAGAGCCGCAGCCCCGGGCGCAGGCGCAGGGCCTCCAGCCCGATCGAGCCGACCCCGGCCCCCAGATCCCAGAGAACGCCGCTGGCCGGCAGGTCGAGTTCCGCCAGCAGCTGGATGCGCAGTTCCCGCTTGGTCATCAGACCCGGGTGGTCGTCGTGTTGGAGCCAGAGGCCGTCGTCGATGCCGAACAGGGGAAGGCGGGCGGGGTCGGGGGGTGGCGGCGGCTGGGCGACCAGGAGCACCAGGTGGAGAGGATCGAGATCCGTGGGCGGGGGATCGCCGGGCTCCAGGCGCAGCATCCGCTCCGCCGGATGCCCCAGGCGCTCCGCCAGCCACAGGGCGTAGGCGGGCTCCAGACCGGAGGCGCGCAGGATCGCCCGCACCTCGGCGGCGCCGCCCCGGCCGGGGTCCGGCAGCACCGCCAGCGCCGGCGGCCGCTTCGCCAGGGCGGCGGCGAGGAGCTCCGGGTCGCGGCCGTGCAGGCTCACCCACGCGGCGTCCTGCCAAGGGCGACCGAGGCGGGCGAAAGCCAGTTGCAGGGAGGTGGGGGCGGGGTGGAAGCGCAGGCGCTCCGGCGGCAACGCCTGCAGCAGCAGCCGGCCGAGGCCGAACCAGAGGGGATCGCCACTGGCCAGCAGGATCACCCTCTGGCCGGCCGTCAGGGCCTGGCGCAGGCGGGGCAGCAGCTCCGCCGGCTGGTCGCTGGCGAGCAGTTCGGGGGCGGCGGCCTCAGCGGCGAGCCAGGCGGCCAGCTCCGGCAGCAGCCGGCGCGGGGCGGCCACCAGATCGGCGCGTCGGAGCTCGGCGCGCCAGCTGTCGCTCAGACCGTGGACACCGGCGGCGTCGGTGCCCACCACCTCAAGCGTGGCCAGGGGGCTGGGGATGTGCAGGGATCGACCGCCGCTGCCGCCATGATCGCCCCCACTCCGGCGCGCTCCAGCCGGCGCACCCCGCGCCATCGGAACCTGACAAGCTGGCCCGAACTTCCCTGACGCGATGGCGCCCTTCGGCTTCTCCGCCCTCCGGAACCTGCGCAGCGGCGGCGGCGAGCGGCCCCCGCGGGATCTCGCCAGCTGGCAGCGGCCCTTCGGCCAGGGCTGGGAGCGGCCCTACACGGTCCGCTACGCCAGCAACCTCGATGACGGCCCGAACCATGGCGCGCCCCTCGGGGGATTCGGCGCCGGTTGCCTGGGCCGCGGCCCGGACGGCAGCTTCAACCTCTGGCACCTCGACGGCGGCGAGCACTGGTTCGGCCTGATCCCCGATTGCCAGTTCGCCCTCTACGAGCGGGACGGCGACGGCAGCCGCTGCCATGCCCTGGCCACAGCACCGCCGCGGGATGACTCGCGCCCTGACGCCGACGCCCCCCTGGGCGCCTGGCAGTGGTATCCCGGCAGCGACGACGCCCGGACCAGTGGCACCTACACCGCCCGCTACCCCCTGCATCGCTTCGACTACGAAGGGGTCTACCGGGCCCGGGTGCGCTGCGAGGCCTTCAGCCCGATCCTCCCGGGCGACTACCAGCGCAGCAGCTACCCGGTGGCGGTGTTCCACTGGCGCTTCAGCAACCCCAGCGACGCCCCGCTGGATCTGTCCCTGCTGCTCAGCTGGCGCAACACCTGCGGCTGGTTCACCAACACCGATCCCGCCGCCGCGGTGCATTTCCGCGACGACGGCAGCCCGGAGCACAACTACCGGCCGGCGATCGGCCGCAGCCGCGGGCAACGCAACCGCCACTGCGAGGGCGAGGGGCTGAAGGGGATCCTGCTGGAGGGGGAGCGGGCGGAGCCGCTGGCGGAGGGCCAGGGCCAGTGGTGCCTGGCGGTGCCCGACCCCGCCAACCTGGGGATGCCGGTGGAGCTGTTCCGCTGCAGCCGCTGGAATCCCGCCGGTGATGGGGCGGAGATCTGGCAGCCCTTCGCCAGCGGCGGCGCGATCCCCGAGAGCGACAACGACCGCCGCAGCGGCGAGGGGGATCCCGCCAGCGCCGCCCTAGCGGTGCGCTTTCGCCTGGAGCCTGGCGCCAGCCTGGAGCTGCCGGTGGTGATCGCCTGGGACCTGCCGGTGACGGCCTTCGCCAGCGGCAGCCGCGCCCTGCGCCGCTACACCGATTTCTTCGGGGCCAGCGGCGACAACGCCGAAGCGATCGCCGCCGAGGCCCTGCGCGACTGGCGCGACTGGCGGGCAGCGATCGAGGCCTGGCAGCAACCGGTGCGGGAGCGCTCCGACCTGCCGGAGCAGCTGCGCATGGCCCTGTTGAACGAGCTCTACGACCTGGCCAGCGGCGGCAGCCTCTGGACCGCCGCCTCGCCGCAGGACCCGGTGGGTCGCTTCGGGGTGCTCGAGTGCCTCGACTACGCCTGGTACGAGAGCCTGGATGTGCGCCTCTATGGCTCCTTCGCCCTGCTGCAGCTGTGGCCGGAGCTCGACAAGGCGGTGCTGCGGGATTTCGCCCGCGCCATCCCCGCCGCCGACCCGACGCCGCGGCCGATCGGCTGGTACTTCACCCAGGGC
>JBILEP010000182.1:0-4757 GCA_044352045.1 Cyanobium sp.
CCTGGTGGAGGGCTGGATCGGCCGCGTTGGCTTCGATCCCCCCGGCGCGGGGCCGGCCCTGCCGCCCACCGCCCGGCGCTCCCGATGAGCCGCCAGGGGGATCTCTTCGCCGGCGATGCCCTCGCCAGCGGCGCGTCCCGGCCCGCCGCGGCGCCTCCCCTGCTGCGCCACCAGCTGCTCGCCTGGCAGGAGCGGGTTGCCGCCCACCAGGCGCCCCTCTTCGCCCGCCAGGACGCCGCGCCCACCGCGCAGGGCCTGCTCTTTGCGGCGGCCCCCTCCTCGGCGCCCGCGGCCGACGACCCCGCCGCCGCGGCCGCCGGCCTCGATCCCCTCGCCCTCGCGCCCCAGAGCCTCTCCTTCTGGCGCTGGCCCAGCGCTCCCCACCAGGGCGCCGCCCTCTACCTCGTGATCGATCGGCCCCCTGATCCCGCCCCGCCCCTGCTCCTCTACGTGGGGGAAACCGGCCGGGCCGATCGGCGCTGGAAGGGCGACCACGACTGCAAGGCCTACCTGGCCGCCTACGGCGAAGCCCTGGCGCTGGCCAACCTCACCGCCCGCCTCAGCATCCGCTTCTGGCTCGACGTGCCCGCCGCCATCGGCCCGCGCCGCGCCCTGGAGCAGGCCCTGATCCGCCGCTGGTTGCCGCCCTTCAACAAGGAAACCCGCGGCCGCTGGACCACCCCTTTCACCGCCGATCCAACCTGACCCCCGCGGAACGCCTGGCTACGATCACGGGTCGCCCGCCCGGCACCGGCCCATGCAGTTCCTCGCCCCCACCAGCTCCGGCAACGCCCTGGACTCCTGGGAGGGCGACACCCTGGCGGTGGGCCTGTTCAGCGACCCGGAACACCCCGGCCGCGCCCTGCTCGCCCAGCGCTTCGGCGACGACCTGGAGCAGCACCTGCAGCTGCGCCGCTTCAAGGCCAAGCCCGGCGAGAGCGTCTGCATCGAGCGCCTCGGCCAGACACCCTCCACCCTCGCCATCGTGGGCCTCGGGGAACCGGCCGACTTCCACCTCACCGCCCTGCGCCAGGCCGTGGCCAGCGCCACCCGCATCGCCTCCAAGGTGGGCTGCCGCCACCTCGGCCTGCTCATGCCCGTCGAGGGCCTCGGCGCCGCCGCCGCCGCCGCCGCCATGGCGGAAGCCGCCCGCCTCTGCCTCTACGCCGACCAGCGCTTCAAAAGCGAAGCCGAACCCCGCACCCTGCCGGAGCAGGTGTCCCTGCTCGGCCTCAGCGCCGAAGCCGCCGAAGGGCTGGAGCACCTCGACGCCATCTGCGGCGGTGTGGAGCTCGCCCGCCAGCTGGTGGCCGCTCCCCCCAACATCGCCACCCCCCAGGCCCTCGCCGATGTGGCCGCCGACATCGCCCGCGAATACGGCATGCAGCTCCAGGTGCTCGAGCGCGCCGACTGCGCCGCCCTCGGCATGGGCGCCTTCCTCGGCGTTGCCCAGGGCTCCGAGCTACCCCCCAAATTCATCCACCTCACCTACCGCGCCGCCGGCGACAACCTGCGCCGGGTGGTGCTGATCGGCAAGGGCCTCACCTTCGATTCCGGTGGTTACAACCTCAAAACCGCCGGCTCCCAGATCGAGATGATGAAATACGACATGGGCGGCAGCGCCGCCGTGCTCGGCGCCGCCCGCGCCATCGGCCAGCGCCGCCCCGAAGGGGTGGAGGTGCACGTGATCGTGGCCAGCTGCGAAAACATGATCAGCGGCAACGCCATCCACCCCGGCGACATCCTCACCGCCTCCAACGGCACCACCATCGAGATCAACAACACCGACGCCGAAGGCCGCCTCACCCTCGCCGACGCGCTTGTGTACGCCAGCAAGCTCGAACCCCACGCGATCGTGGATCTCGCCACCCTCACCGGCGCCTGCGTGATCGCCCTGGGCGAGGAGATCGCCGGCCTCTGGACCAACAGCGACCTCCTCGCCGATGGCCTCCTCTCCGGCGCCACCGCCGGTGGCGAAGCCCTCTGGCGCATGCCCCTGCGCGAGTCCTACCGCGAAGGGCTCAAGAGCACCCTCGCCGATTTCAAGAACACCGGCCCCCGCCCCGCCGGCTCAATCACCGCCGCCCTCTTCCTGCGCGAATTCGTGGCCAAAGGCATCGCCTGGGCCCACATCGACATCGCCGGCACCGTGTGGAGCGACAAGCCCCGCGGCCAGGATCCCGCCGGCGCCACCGGCTTCGGGGTGCAAACCCTCGTGAACTGGATCTGCGACGGCGCGCCGGCCTAGGTTGGCCGCCGCCGCTGCAGCGCCGATGGCCCTCCCCAAGATCCGTTGGTACGTCAAGGCCCAGCTCGGAGTGCTGCTCCTCCCCGCCGGCCTCTGCGTGTTCGGCGAAGCGGTGATCCGCAAGGCCTTCCAGCCCGATCGCGGCCCCTGGTTCTGGTACGGCACCCTCGGCCTGATCCTGATCAACGCCGGCGTGGGCCTGATGATCGAAAGCGGCCTGCTGCGCGGCTATCCCGGCCGCCTGGGCGACTGATCCACCCGGCCCTTCAGGCCGCCGCCACGCCCGCCGGGCAGACCAGCGGCGCCTCCAGCTCGTGGATCTGCCAATGGGCCCGCTCGCCGCACTCCGCCAGAATCGCCTCGATCTGCTCCGCCGCCGCCTTCGGTGAGGCGTAGGGCCCGATGTAGCGGGTCTGCAGGCCGTCCCGGATGGTCAGCAGATACATACCGAATCCTTCGTGCCGAACGGAGTCAAACTAGGGCCGTCGGACCGGCTTGACCAGAGCGGATCCCCTCCCTCAGGTGGTTTTCACCGGATTGGCCACTTCTGTGCCTGTTGCCATCGGCGCTGCTTCCGTCTCCGGAAGCTGACGCGCTGCCGCCGCGCTCTCCCCCCACGGCGCCGCGCTGCGGGCCCGCTTGCCCCACACCGCATCCAGCCGCCGGTCGCGGCCGCACGACCAGCGGTAGTAGCGGTACGCCACGCCGTTGCGGCGCGCATAGTTCTGGTGGTAGTCCTCCGCCGGCCAGAACTTGTTCAACGCCTTGATCTCCACCTTGATCGCCGAGGCCGGCCGGCCCAGCTCCCGGGCCGCCGCCAGCACCGAATTGCGCGCCTCCACCGCCTGGTTGGCGCTGGTGGTGAAGATCGCCGGCCGGTACGACTCGCCCCGGTCGCAGAACTGCCCGCCGCCATCGAACGGATCCACATTGCGCCAGTACGCCCGCAGCAGCTTCTCGTAGCGCAGCCGTGTGCTATCGAACCTCACCCGCACCACCTCCCGGTGGCCCGTGCCACCCCCCGACACCTGCCGATAGCTGGGGTTCGCCAGCTTGCCGCCGCTGTAGCCGCTGGTCACCTCCAGCACCCCGGGCAACACCTCCAGGTCGTGCTCCAGGCACCAGAAGCAGCCCCCCGCCAGCACCGCCTCCTCCGTGGCCGCCCAGGCGGGCGCCGCCAGCGCCACAACCAGCAGCAGCGAAAGGAGCAGGGCGAGCAGGGGCCGGGCGGGGCGCATGGCGATCAGCCGGGGGCGGCGGCGGTGACGGGATTGGGAACGGGGAGCTGGTCGAGGATGGCGGCCGCGGCGCGGTCGGTGACGCCGGGTTCCCCCAGCGCCCGCCGCAGCCGACCGTACCCCTCCAGCACCCGCCGCCGGGGCTCACCGGCCGGATCCAGCAGGGGCTCCACCGCCGCCACGATCGCCGCCGGCGTCAGCTCCGCCTGCAGCAGCTCAGGCACCAGGCGCTCCCCCAGCACCAGGTTCACCGGCGAGATGTGGGGCACGTTGAAGCGCAGCAGATGCTTCGCCACCCAGGCGGTGGGGCGGCTCACCCGGTAGCCCGTGACCTGGGGCACCCCCCGCAGGGCCAGCTCCAGGTTCGCCGTGCCCGATTTGGTGAGCGCCGCGTCGGCGGCGGCGCAGAGGCTCGGCCGCAGCCCATCGGCCTCGGCCGCCCCCAGCACCCGCGCCCGCACCCCCGCCCTGGCCAGCGCCCGCTGCAGCGGCGCCTCGAAGCCCGCCTGGCCCGCCGGCACCAGCACCTCCAGATCCGGGTGGCGCCGCTGCAGCAACGCCGCCGCCGCCGCCATCGGCGGCAGCAGGTAGCGCAATTCCTGGTTGCGGGAGGCGGGCAGCAGCAGCAACACCGGCGTGCTCTCGCCGATCCCCAGGCGGCGCCGCGCCTCCGCCCGGCCGGGGAGCGTGCCGAGGGTGTCGATCAGGGGATGGCCCACCCAGGTCACCTTGGCGCCGCGCGAGCCATAGAAGCGGGCCTCCTCCGGGAAGATCGCCAGGATCCGGTCGGAGAAGCCGATCAGCCGCGTGGTGCCCCCCTCCCCCAGCCGGAACGCCCACTCCTGCGGGGCGATGTAATACGTGATCGGCAGCGCGGGGTAGTGGCGCCGCAGGCGCAGGCCCAGATTGACATTGGCGCCCATGTAATCGATCAGCACCACCCCGTCGGGCGGGTGCTGCCGCAGCCAGCGCCGCAGCCGCGACTGCAACCTCAACGTGGGCAGGATCAGCGGCAGCACCTCCCACAGGCCGATCGCCCCCAGCCGGGCGGTGTCCGCCAGCAGTCGGGCGCCGGCCTGCTCCATCCGCGGCCCACCCAGGGCCACCACCTCCAGCGGCAGACCCCGCAGGGCCGCCTGACGGTGCAGGGCGGCGATCAGCAGCGAACCCTGCAGATCACCGGACACCTCACCGGTGCTGACCAGCAGGCGGGTCATCCGCGCTGAGCCGGCAGCGGTCCGCGCCGGCCCGGACCGATCGAGGCTTCCAGA
>JBILEP010000016.1:0-15281 GCA_044352045.1 Cyanobium sp.
CGCTTCCCCTGCCGCGTCACCCTGGTGGCCGCCACCAACCCCTGCCCCTGCGGCTGGTTCGGCGATCCCGCCCGGCCCTGCGCCTGCGGGGAGGGGCAGCGGCGGCGCTACTGGAGCCATCTCTCCGGACCGCTGCTGGATCGGCTGGATCTGCAGGTGGTGATGCGTCGGCCCTCCCCCCAGGAGCTGGCCTGCCTCGGGCTGCCCCCCTCCGGCCCTGCCGCAGCCGCCGCAACGCCGGAGGACAGCGCCGCGGTGGCCCAGCGGGTGCGACAGGCCCGGCGGCGCATGGCGCGACGCAATCCTGGCGGCTGCGCCAACGCGACCCTGCCGGCGGAAGCCCTGGCGGAGCTGCTGTCCATGGATGGGGGCGCCCGGGGACTGTGGGAGGCGGCGCTGGAGGCGCGCCACCTCTCAGCCCGCTCCGCCCTGCGGATGCTGCGGGTGGCCCGCACGATCGCCGATCTTCACGGGCAGCGGATGCTCGGGGAGGGGGCGATCGCAGAAGCCCTCACCTACCGCAGCTTCGACCTGCGGACGGAGGGGAGCGCTGGCAGCGGTTGAGCGCCGCGCTCAGCGGCGGCGGCGGCGCTGCTGGGCCTTGCGCTTGTATTTCTCGGCTGGGGTTTCGTGGTGGCGCAGCCGCTTCAGATCGGCGAAGATCCCGGCTTTCGACACCTGGCGCTTGAAGCGGCGCAGGGCGGATTCGATCCCTTCGTTCTCGCCGACGGTGACCTGGGTCATGAACTGCTGCGTGGACAGGCGGAGCAGGAAATCCTACCAATCGGCCCCTGGGCCTCAGCGCATCGGGGTGCGGCCGCTGCTGGGCTTCGCGCTGGCGGGAGGGGTCAGGGCGGGGGGAGCCGCGGTGGGGCTGGCACCCGCCGCGGCAGGGACGCTGTCGGTGTACACGTAGACATGGCCGAGGGAGCGGCCGCCGAACTGGCGCCGCTTGAGCTGCCAGCCGGGCTCCAGGTGAAGCTTGAGAAAGCCGCTGGCCACGCCGCCGCTGCGGGCCACCACCATCTCCGGACCGCTGCCGCGGGTGGGGATGGCCAGCAGCAGCGTGTCGTTGCCGGAGCGGCTCACCATCAGCCGGTAGGTGGTGGCCAGGTCGGTGCCACCAATCCGCAGGGAGTAGCCGTTGGCGTCGATGTAGCGGCCGCAGATGCCCGTGAAGTCGAAGGTGGCGAGCAGGGGATTGACCGCCGCCGGTCGCCCCTCCCCGACGGCGAAGCAGGCGCGGGTGGGACGGATCTGCTCGTAGATGTTCAGCTGGGCCCGCTCGCCGTTGCCGATCGGCGCGGCCACCAGCACGAAACGGCTCTGGTCGAGCTCCCCGGCCTGGAAGAGGGCCTGGGCGCTGGCGGCCATCGGCCAGGCCAGGCCGAGCACGGCGCCCGCCAGGCCCAGGCCCGCCAGGGTGGCCCGGGGGTGCGGCAGAAGGCGGTGGGAGGTCGCGGGGGTCACAGGGTCGTGCGCCGAAGCGCCTCGATCGTATGGAGGCGCCAGGGGGGCGATCGGCGGCCATGGCCCAATCCAAGGTCCGGCCGTTGCCGCTGGCCTGGGGGCGGCTCAGGCCGGGCGGTTGATGCGGATGGCCACCAGCAGGCTGAGCACGGTGCCGGGCAGGCTGGCGGCCAGGATGGCGCGGGTGATGGACACCCCGAGGTCGGGATCGCCGTAGGCCAGCTCAAAGACGCAGCCGGTGGCGGCGATGCCGCACAGACAGGCCAGGGCGAGGAACAGCCCGGCCAAGGGTTTCATCGGCATCAGCGGATCGAGCGGACGTGGTCGCGGGCGAAGCCGTGCTGCTGCAGCTCCTCGTTGAGGCTGAGTTCGTCGGTGACGCGATCGACGAACAGCACCCCCTGCAGATGGTCCATCTCGTGCTGGATGCAGCGCGCCAGCAGACCGTCGGCCTTGAGCTTGCGCGGGCGGCCGAGCTCATCGCGGAAGCTCACCTCCACCACGGAGGGGCGCACGACGTTGAGGTACACCTTCGGGATGCTCAGGCAACCCTCCTCGTAGGTGTTGAGCGAGGAGCCGGCTGCGGTGATCTCGGGATTGATCAGCACCAGGGGTGGCGTGGCCGCTTCCTCCAGGTCGAGATCGATCACCAGCAGCTGCTTGGCGATCCCCACCTGGGGGGCCGCCAGGCCGATCCCCTTGGCGGTGTACATGCTGCGCAGCATGTCGCGGGCCAGTTCGCGCACGCTTTCATCCACCTTGCTGATGCGCCGGGCGGCGGTGCGGAGCTCGCGGGCGCCGAGGGTGTGGATCGGCAGGGGCGCCTCCGACAGGGCCTCCTTGGGCACCAGCACGGTGCTGCTGCCCTGCTCGGCGGACCGGGCCATCTGGGCGAAGCTGCGCGCCAAGGGGTCTCCTGGAGGGGTGAAATGGATTCTAGAAGCCGCACCCGGTTGGACAGCCCCATTCAGGAGCAGAAGCCGGGCCAGCATGCGGCTGGGGGCGCGGGGCCGCTGCCGCTGGCGGCGGCGGTGGGTGGCCGCACCTCCTGGCGGGAACCGCGCTGGAGTGGAGAGCGGCTGCTGTGGCTGGAGCAGCGACCGGCGGAGCGGGGGCGCACCACCTTGATGATCCGCCAGCGGCCGGGGCAGGCGCCGCGGGAGCTGACGCCGGGGGCCTGGAACCTGCGCAGCCGCGTGCACGAGTACGGAGGGGGAGCCTGGTGCCTGGAGGGCGACACGGTGGTCTTCTGCCACGACGGCGACCGCGGCCTCTGGCGCCTCGACCTTCCACCCGCTGGCGTGGCCGCGGAGAGCCCACCGCCGGAACCCCGCCCCCTCACCCCGCCGCCGCCCCTGGGGGAGGAGCGGGCCTTCGCCGATGGGCGGATCGACCACCGCCGCCACCGTTGGGTCGGCGTGATGGAGCGGCAGGGCCGCGACCAGCTGGTGGCGGTGTCCCTGGACGGTGGCGAGCCGCAGACCCTCTGGGAACCTGTCGATTTCTGTGGCTACGCCGTCCTCAGCCCCTCGGGCAGCCACCTGGCCTGGGTGGAGTGGCAGCAACCCCACATGCCCTGGGAACGCAGCCAGCTCTGGCTGGCGCGTCTCCATGAGGCGGGGACGGTGGCGGAGGCCCGGCGGGTGGCGGGGTCTGGCCCGGGCGACGGGCGGGGGGTGTCGGTGTTCCAGCCGCTCTGGGCGGGAGCCGATCTGGTGGTGGCCAACGACCGCAGCGGCTGGTGGAACCTGGAGCGGCTGGTCGGGGCTGAGGCCCTTCCGCCGGATGGCGAGGTGGCCTGGGAGCCGCTGCTGCCGATGGAGGCGGAGTTCGGCCAGCCCCAGTGGGTCTATGGCTTGGCCACGATCGCCTGGGACGGGGAGCGGCTGCTGGCCTGCGCCTGCCGTGAGGGGCGCTGGCAGCTCGGGCGGGTGCGACCCGGCGCGGCCGAACCCTGGCAGCCGTTCGCCCTGCCCTTCGACGATCTGGAGACGCCGGTGGCCGCCGCCGGGCGGCTGGCGGCGGTCGCCGCCGGACCACGCCATGGCTCCGGTCTGCTGGAGCTTGAGATCGACACCGGCAGCTGGCAGCACACCCCGGCCGCAGCCCCGGTGGCGCTGGCGGCGGCGGCGCTGAGCGTGCCGGAGCCGCTCTGGTTCGCCGGCTATGCCGGCCGCCCCACCCACGCCTGGTTCTACCCGCCGGTGGCGGGGGCCGGTCCGCCCACGCCCCTGCTGCTCCGCGCCCACAGCGGCCCCACCGGCATGGCGCGCACCGGTCTGAATCCCGCTATCCAGTTCTGGACCAGCCGGGGCTGGGGAGTGCTGGATGTGAACTACGGCGGTTCCAGCGGCTTCGGCCGGGCCTACCGCGAACGTCTCGACGGACAGTGGGGTGTGGTGGATGTGGCGGATTGCGCCGCCGCCGCCCGCGCTGTGGTGGCGGCAGGGCGGGCCGACGGCGAGCGGGTGGCGATGGAGGGGGGCAGCGCCGCCGGCTTCACGGTGCTGGCCCTGCTCTGCGGCGACGACGTGCTGCGGGCCGGGGCCTGCCGCTACCCGGTGACCGACCTGACGCCGCTGGCGGGGGAGGGCCATCGCTTCGAGGCCCATTACTTCGAAACCCTGATCGGCCCGTGGCCGGAAGCGAGCGCCACGTACCACCGGCGCTCGCCGCTCCATCATGCGGAGCGTATCCAGGCTCCCGTGATCCTCTTCCACGGCCTCGACGATCCGGTGGTGCCGGCGGCGCAGAGCCAGCGGCTGGCCCTGGCCCTGCAGGAGCGTGGCCTGCCGGTGGAGCTGCACCTGTTCCCCGGCGAAGGCCACGGCTTCCGCGACGGGGCGGTGCAGCGCCAGGTGCTCGAGGCCACGGAGCTGTTCTTCCGGCGGGGCTTCGGTCTGTGATCGCCCACCTGCTCTCCTTCCTGCCCGGCCCGGCGGCCCTGGGCACCTTCGCCCTGGCCGTGGCTCTGCTGCTGGCCCTGCTCAGCCTCGGCACCCTGGTGGGCCGCGGCGTCGGGGTGCACCAGTGGGGCATCCCCGAGGCCCTGCTCGCCGGCGCCCTCGGCCTGCTGGTGGCACCGGCGGGGCCGCTGCCGTTGATCCCCGCCGCGGTGATCCGCCTCTGGGACCAGCTGCCCCTGGTGCTGCTCACCCTGGTGTTCGGCACCCTGCTGCTCGGCAAGCCCCTGCCCCGTCCCGGTGGTCTGTGGCGCCCGCTCTCGGCCCAGGTGCTGCTCGCCCTCACCCTTGGTTTCGGTCAGTACCTGGTGGCGGGGCTGGCGGTGTTGCTGGTGCTCCAACCGCTGCTGCACGTCAGTCCGGTGATGGCGTGTCTGATCGAGGTGGCCTACGAGGGGGGCCATGGTTCGGCGGCGGCGATGGGCCCCACCTATGAGCGGCTGGGGGTGGAGGGGGGCACCGCCCTGGGGCTGGCGATGGCGACGGTGGGGCTGCTGGCCTCCACCTCCGTGGGGGGGGTGCTGGTGGTGCTCGCCCGTCGCCAGGGCTGGCTAGCGCAGGGGAGTCCGCCGCCCCCGCCCGCCGAGCCCGCCGCCGCACCCTCCGCCGCCGAGGCGCCCGGATCAGCCGCTGTGCCCTTCCCCCCCGGGCTTGCCGCCCAGGTCGCGGCCTGGCTGGTGAACCTGGCCCTGACGGGTGTGGCGGTGGCGATCGGCTGTCTGCTGCTGGCGCTGCTGCGGGCGCCGGAGGCCCGCCTGGGTGGGCCCTACACCCTGGTGATCGACACCCTGCCGGTGTTTCCCCTCGCCCTGGTGGGGTCACTGCTGATGCGGCTTCTGCTGGAGCGCACCGGGTTGGCGGGGCTGGTGTCGGCTCCGATCCAGGGGCGGATCGGCACCCTGTCGGCGGATCTGCTGATCGTTGCGGCAACCGCCTGTCTCGACCTTTCCCTGCTCGCCCGCGACTGGCTCCCCCTGTCAGTTCTGGCGACGGTTGGGCTGGTGTGGAACCTGGCGATGGTGCTGCTGCTGGGGCGGCGGATCCTGCCGGATCCCTGGTTCGAGCGGGGCATCATCGAGTTCGGCCAGGCCACGGGCGTGGCGGCCAGCGGCCTGTTGTTGCTCTCGATGGCCGATCCCCACGATCGCGGCGACGCCATCACACCATTTTCGATCAAGCAGCTGCTGCTCCAGCCCCTTCTGGCCGGCGGGGTGATCACCGTGGTGATGCCCCTGCTGGTGGAGAGCCTGGGGCTGCCGCTGTGGACCGCCCTCTCCGGCGTGGTGGTGCTGGTGGCGGGGGGGCTGGGGCTGTGGCTGGCTCGGCGGCCGGCGGCTGCCTGAAGGGGTCTCAGCGCACCATCGCCGCCACGTTGCCGCCGTCGACGGTAAGCAGCGCGCCGGTGGTGCGCTCCAGCAGGGCCAGGGCGACGAAGGCGTCGGCCACATCCGCGGCCCGCACCTCCTGGCCCAGCAGGTTGCCGGCCATGTAGAGCTCCTCGCTGATGCCGCGGGCCGCCGCCCGCTCGCGGATCATGGTGTCGTCGAGCAGGCCGGAGCGGATGCGGTCGGCGTTGATGGCGTTGGCCCGGATGCCGGCTCCCCCCTCCTCGAGGGCGTACTGGCGCATCAGGGCCAACAGGGCCGCCTTGGCGATGCCATAGGCGCCGAAGTTGGGGCCGGGGTTGAGCGCCTGCTTGCTGGCGTTGAACAGGAGCTGACCCCCGAGGGGAGCTTGATCCGCGCGGGCCTCGCCGATCTGATCCTGCCGGCGGAAGCAGGCCACCGCCGCCTGGGCCACCGCCTGGTGGGCGAAGAGGTTGAGCTCGAAGCTGGCCCGCAGCTCCGCCTCCGGCAGGGTGGCGATCGGGCCGGTCCAGGCGGCGCCGGCGTTGCTCACCACGATGTCCACGCCCCCGAAGTGGCGGCACACCCGGGCGAAGGCCTCACCCACCTGCAGCGGATCGGTGACGTTGCAAGCCAGCCCAAGGGCGCGCCCGCCGCAGGCCGCCGCCGTCGCCAGGGCGCCGTCCTGCAGGAGGTCGAGCACCGCCACTTCCGCCCCTGCGGCGGCGAACGCCCGGGCGGTGGCGGCGCCGATCGCCCCGCCACCGCCGGTCACCACAACCACATGGCGGGACAGGGGCTTTTCGGCGCCGCGCCCGAGCTTGGCCTGCTCCAGGCTCCAGTACTCCATGTCGAAGCTGTCGTCCTCGCCGACGGGCTGGAAGCGGCCAATCGATTCGGCCGCCAGCAGGGTGGTGGCCCAGCTCTCCGCCAGGTCGGCGCTGACGGCGGCGTCGGCGGCCGAACGCCCCACCCCGATCAGCCCCAGCCCCGGAATCGCGATCACCCGGGGCAGGCTGTCGAGGCGGCGCTTGTGGCCCCCGACGCGGGCGTTCTGGCGCTCGAAGTAGGCGCGGTAGGCCCGGCCGTAGTCCGCCATCGCCTGCTCGATCGCCGCGGCTGAGGGATGGGCGGGCAGCACCAGCGGCGCGGCCTTGGTGCGGATCACGTGGTCGGGGGTGGCGACGCCCCGGAGCGCCCAGTCGCCCAGGCGGGCGTCGTCGACCACGGCCCGCGCCAGCTCCGACAGCCGCAGCTCCAGGAGCCAGCGGCGGGGCGCGCCCTCCAGGCCGGCGGCCCGGGCCAGGGCACCGCGCAGCTGGGGCAGCACCGCTTCGGCGGCGGCGGGGCGCTCCGGCAGCGCCACCGGCTGGAGCGTGCGTCGCCCCTGCGCCAGCCGCTGCTCCGCCAGGGCCACCAGGGCGATCATCCGCTCATAGCTTTCGCGGGCCGTGGCGCCGAAGGAGAAGAGGCCGTGGCGGAGCAGCACCATCCCCTCCGGGTGGCTGCCGCGGGCCACCGCCTGCTCGTAGGCGTCGGCGCAGGCGCGGGCCAGGGCGAAGCCCGGCATCACGTAGGGCACCAGCACCACCCGCTCGCCGTACACCTCCCGGCAGAGGCTTTCCGCCTCGGGCTGATCCGCCAGGGCCAGCAGGGCCGTGGCGTGGGTGTGGTCCACGAAGGTGTGGGGCAGGAAGGCGTGCAGCAGCGCCTCCACCGAGGGGTTCGGGGCCGCCGGATCGATCAGGTTGCGGCGCTGGGCCGCCACCATCTCCTCGTCGCTGAGGCGCTCCAGAGCCCGCAGGGCCCGCAGCGGCTCCAGCCGCACCGCCGGATGGCCGGGCGGTTCGATCGTGGCCAGATCCCAGCCGCTGCCTTTGACGCACAGCACCGGGATCTCTTCCCCCAGCAGGTCGTGCGCCGTGGTCTTCACCGAGGTGTTGCCGCCGCCGTGAATCACCAGGGCGGGATCGGCCCCCAGCAGCCGGGCCGAGTAGGTGCGCAGCGCCAGCGGTTCGGCGATGCCCCGCGCGCCCCAATGGGCCACGGCCTCGGCGGCGGCGGCGTCCGACCAGCGGTTGGTGACGGGCATGGCGGGAGCTCCCGGGGGCAGGGGGAGGCTACGCAGGCAGGTGGGCCGGCCCGACAGGCGGCGGGCTGGACCGCGGGGCGTCGCTACCTTGCGGGAACGTCGTCCGGCGGACCCGGCCATGGCCCTGCGCACGCTGCTGTTCCTGATCACCAACCTGGTGGTGGTGCTCACGATCTCGATCCTGCTGCAGCTGGCCACCGCGGCGGGGCTGCTGCCGCCCGATCTGCCCCTGCTCCCCCTGCTGCTTGGCTGCTTCGGCTGGGGTCTGATCGGCGCCTGGATCTCGCTCCTGTTCTCCCGCCAGGGGGCGATCCGCGCCATGGGGGTGCGGGTGCTGGAGGAGGGGGAGGGGGGCTCGGCGGGGGGCTGGCTGCGGGTCACGGTGGCCCAGCTGGCGGGCCGCGCCGGGCTGCCGATGCCGGAGGTGGGGGTCTACGACTCGCCGGAGTGGAACGCCTTCGCCACCGGCGCCAACCCCCAGGCCGCCCTGGTGGCCGTCTCCACCGGAATCCTGGAGGGCATGCCGCCGGCGGATCTCGAAGCGGTGCTCGCCCATGAGCTGAGCCATGTGGGCAATGGCGACATGGTGACGATGACCCTGCTGCAGGGGGTGATCAACTCCTTCGTGATGTTCCTGGCCCGGGCGGTGGCCCTGCTGATTCCGCCGCCGCGGGATGAGCAGGGACGCCCCCAGGGGGCGCCGCCCCTGGGAGTTCTGATCTGGCCCCTGGAGGTGCTGCTGGGGATCGGCGGGTCGCTGATCACGGCCTGGTTCTCGCGCCATCGCGAGTTCCGCGCCGACGCGGGGGCCGCCCAGCTCACCTCCGCCGGGGCGATGATGGATGCCCTTGCGCGGCTGGGGCAGGCCAGCGGCTTGCGCGATCCCCGCGGCGAGCGGGGCCTGGCCAGCTTCAAGATTGCGGCACCGCCCGCCCTGCTGGGGCTCTTCGCCAGCCATCCGCCCCTGGAGCGGCGCATCGAGGCCCTGCAGCGCATTGCTCTGCAGCCCGCCCGCAGCTGAGGCTCGGCCGATGCGCGCCATCGTTGCCACCTGTGGCTTGCCCAGCGATCACCCGGAGTGCCTGCGGGAGCTGGACCTGCCGGAACCGCTTCCGGGCGCCCACGATCTGCTGCTGGCGGTGGAGGCGGTGGCGGTCAACCCGGTGGATGCGAAGGTGCGCCGCTCCCTGCCGGCCGAGCCCGGCCCCCCACGGGTGCTGGGCTGGGACGCCGCTGGGACCGTGCTGGCGCTGGGGGAGGCGGTGCGGGGATTTGCCCCTGGGGATCGGGTCTGGTGCGCCGGCGACATCGGCCGGCCGGGCTGCAACGCCGAGCGCCTGGTGGTGGACGCACGGCTGTGCAGTCGCCGGCCGACCAGCCTGAGCGCGGCGGAGGCGGCCGCCCTGCCGCTCACGGCGCTCACCGCCTGGGAGTCGCTTTTCGAGCGGCTACGCCTCGATCCGCAGGGGGCGGATGCGGGCCGCAGCCTGCTGATCCTGGGGGGCGCGGGCGGTGTGGGCTCGATTGCGATCCAGCTGGCCCGCCGGGCCGGCCTGCGGGTGATCGCCAGCGCCTCCCGGCCCGAGAGCAGCGCCTGGGTGAAGGCCATGGGCGCGGACGCGGTGGTGGATCACAGCGCCCCGCTGCCGCCGCAACTCCAGCAGCTGGGGTTGCCGGTGGTGGACGCCATCGCCAACTTCAGCGCCCTCGACCCCTACTGGCCGGTGATGGCGGAGTTGATCCGTCCGCAGGGCACGATCGTGGCGATCGTCAGCAGCCGCGCTCCGCTCGACCTCAACCTCCTCAAGGAGAAGAGCGCTGGCTTCGTGTGGGAGTACATGTTCACCCGCCCCCGCGGCGGCGGCGACGCTCAGGCCCGCCAGGGGCAGATCCTGGCGGCGGTGGCGGAGGCGATCGACGCCGGCGCGCTGCGCACCACCCTGCGGGAGACCCTGGGGCCGATCACGGCGGAGAACCTGCGCGCGGCCCACGGGCGGCTGGAGGGCGGCCGCACGATCGGCAAGCTGGCGCTCAGTGGGTGGGGGTGAGGGTTCCGTTCTGTCCTGGGGCTCTGCCAACCTCCGGCGAGGATTGGCGATCAGGCCGCCATGGCTCCGGCAGGCCGCGTGACAAGGGCCAGCAAAAGGATCACTCGGATTCGGAAAGACCGCCAATCTCAAGAAAGCGTCGGTGGGCATCCACGTCTAGGTAGGTCCGCATTGAACGTTTGATGTGGTAATCAAGTGCATCGTAATTGCGGCGCCTTTTGGCGATGGCAGCGCTCTTCTCGATGAAGGCATGGAGTTCCAGTTCTTCCTGGGAGTCGAGGGGGAGTTCGTGGCGCTCGAAAATCGATCTCGCAAGCTCAAAATCAGAGAAGGTAGGCGTGTAATCGACAAACGTAATGGTGTTAAACACGTCCCTGCGATGATTGTAAAGATGGATAAATTGCCGGCAGCTTGCATTGTAAGTTAAGATCGTATGTTCGACGCCGCACTCAAGGTTCCAAGAGTAATCGCTGGGATTTTCCGAGCGGATATGAGTTGATCGACAGATATTATGTAAGGGCCGATGAACGTAAAGCACGCGAACCTGTCCGGGTCGAAAATTGTCAAACGTTGATTCGGCACTGAACTGATAATAGGGCCTCTTGTCACCGATCACTGTGGAGGTTGGATTGCGTGCAAAGATATTGTGGTTGATCGTATGATCAGAGGCTCCCAGGCGTTGTGCGATCGTGGCCGTGTCAAAGTCGGCGGCGCTGTAGCCGTCGATGCGAAACGGAATGTAGAACTCGGTGTAGAGCTCGAGTGCGCTGGAAAGAGATAGCATTTCACCCAATGCTGTTGTTCCGCTTCTGCCGAGCCCGGCAACGAAGAGAAGCTTCTTGTCGAACGAGGTGCAGGGGTCGATGGCGGAGCGCTTGCTTTGAATCGTGGGGAAGAATGCGTCGTCTTTCGAATAGGCAATAATCTCTTCAGGTGTCAACGAACAGCGTGCTTTCTCGGCCTCGCTCATCTTCTCGATGGGCTCTAAAGTGAAGGCGCGGTTGTAGTCATGCAGGGTCGCAAGCTCGGGCTGATCCGGAAACTTGCCGAGGGCTTCCAGGAGAATTGATTTTGCGTCGGCAAAGCGTTTGAGGGCGATCAGATCACGGGCTGCAAGGCCATGGCCGATCCACAGATCTGGGTGGCAAGAGATCAATTTCTGGGACCATTCCAGAGATCTCTCGTGATGCCCCATGGCTTGGTAGGTATAGATCGCCGTGGTGAGCAGCTCAGGCTGGAGGGGGAACTTCTCTAGTCCTTCGTGGACTTTGGCGAGGGCCTGCTGAAAGCGTTGGACGCTCAACAGCGCCCTGCTTGCCCGTTCGTAGCCCTCCCAATCTTGCATTCCTGGCCGGAAAATGAAATCAATTCTAGCCTGGCATGGGAATCCCTGGGCGGTTCATGGCTGCCATTTTCAAGAGTCGATCGGTTTTTGTGGCGTCGCGTCAGCTGTCCAGATCCGTGGACAGGGGCAGCAAGGGGCTCGCCGCTCCAGCCTATGGACTGGTTGGGTCGGCCTCTTGCTGATCACCCGCGTCCAGGGGTTTGCTCCCTCCTGACTGGTGGTTTGGAGTTGGGTGAAACGAGAATCTGACGGCTATCACTTGAGTGATTTCAGGGAAACAAGCCCCTTGCCGATACCTGGTTTTCGACGTGAAAAGCCCGTTGCCGGGCAGATTGAGACTGTGCCTAGGCACGGTTTTCGATTGCCTGGATGACTAGCCGGCTTGGCGGCAGCGCGGCAGCGCGGCGGTGCTCAGTCGGTGGCTGCGGGAATCACCCCCGCGCCCTCCAGAAAGCCCAGCACCTGGCCCACGCAGGTTTCCAGGTCCTGGCTGCCGGTGTCGATGCGCAGCTCGGGTGTGGCCGGTGCCTCGTAGGGGCTGGAGATGCCCGTGAACTCCTTGATCTCACCGGCGCGGGCCTTGGCGTAGAGCCCCTTGGTGTCGCGCTGTTCGCACACCTCCAGATCGGCGGCGCAGTGGATCTCGATGAAGTCGGCGGCCTCCACCAGGGCGCGGGCCCGGTCGCGGTCGGCGCGGAACGGTGAGACGAAGGCGGTGAGCACCACCACGCCAGCGTCGAGGAACAGCTTGGCCACCTCGCCGATGCGGCGGATGTTCTCCTCCCGGTCGGCGTCGGAGAAGCCCAGGTCGCTGCAGAGTCCGTGGCGGATGTTGTCGCCGTCGAGCACGTAGCAGGCCAGCCCTTGCTCGAACAGGGCCGAATTCACCGCGTTGGCCAGGGTGCTCTTGCCGGCGCCGGAGAGGCCGGTGAACCAGAGGATGGCGCTGCGGTGACCCCGTTGGTGGGCCCGGGCCGCCCGGGTCACGGTGGAGTGGTGCCAGACGATGTTGGTGGCGGCGGGGGTGCTGGCGGCGGGCATCGGACGCTCAGGAGGACAGGGCCACGGGGGCCGCAGTGGTTCCATTCTCTCCGCTGGCCCGGCCGGGGGCAGGGGAGGGCGGCAGCCGCACTTCCAGTTGCCTCAGGCGGCCGTCCCGCTCGATCGTGAGTTGCAGTGAGTTGGACGCTGGATGGTTCGCCACCCGCAGAATCACCTGGCCGGCCCGCTGCACCGCCTCCCCGTTCACCGCCACGATCCGGTCGCCCGGCCGCAGGCCCGCCGCCGCCGCCGCCGAGCCCGGCGCCACCCGTCGCACCCACACCACCTCTGCGGCACTCTCCAGGTAGGCCCCCAGACGGGCGCCCCGGGGCGCCGGGGCGCAGTCCGGCGGCAGCGCAGGCCGCAGCAGGGCCAGGGGGCGTCGCACCCCCAGGGCCCGCAACTGGGCGGGGATGCCGTCTTCGTCCTCCAGGTGGCCTCGGCCCACCAGCGCCACCACCAACCGGCCGGGCTCGGCCCGGCGGGCGGCGGCGAGGCGCTCCGCCATCGCCCGGTCCCGCAGTCGCTGGCTGTCGATGAAGCGCTCCAGATCCTCCGCCTGGCCCGCGCCATGCCCCCGCCAGGCGGCCTCCAGCCGCTTCCGGTAGGCCGCCCCCACCGGAGCCGGCTCGCCGATCCCCTGCCGTTGCCCGACAGGCACCGCCGCCAGCCCCTGCCGCCGCACCTGCCGCACCAGCTCCGGCTCGGCGTTGAGGGCCAGCAGGGGCACCCCCTGCTGCCGGGCCCAGCGCAGCAACGGCAGGTAGAGGTCGGGATCATGGCCCCACACCTCGGCCCAGCCCACCAGCCGCAGGAAGGCGGCCTCATCGAGGGATCCGGCGCTGTAGCGATCGAGCAGCGCCTGGCGGGGGGCCGGGATCATCTCCAGCCCGAGCTGCAGGGGGACCCCCGACCGCCGCAGAGTGTCCAGGCTTTGCAGCTCCCAGGCGTGGTCCGCGGCGCTGGTGTGGATCTCGCCCAGGAGCAGCACCTCCAGGCCTCGCGCCTGCCGCGCCAGCTGGGCTTGCTGGTCGCGGGCGGCGCGCAGGGCGGGGCCGCAGTCGGTCGCGAGGGCGGGGGTGCCCGCCAGCAGGGAGATCAGGCTCAGCCGGGCGAGGACGTGGGCCCCCATCAGCCCCGTACCAGCAGGCCGCCGCGGGGGCTGGGGCTGGGGATGAGCTGCAGGCTCAGGTCCTGATCCGGTTCGAGCCGCAGCCGCGTCTGCCGCAGCAGGCCCACCGCCATCAGGCGGATCTCCAGCTCGGCCAGGGCCTTGCCCAGGCACACCCGCTCGCCGCCGCCGAAGGGCAGCAGCAGGGGCACGGCGCCGCCCTCCAGATGGCGCTGGGGGTGGAACCGCTCCAGATCGGTGGCCGCTCCATGGCGGTTGGAGGCGGCGAGGGCCACCTGCACCACGCTGCCGGCCGGGACGAGCACCCCATCGAGCACCAGCGGCCGGGTGGTGCGGCGGAAGAAGCCACCCACCGGTGGATTGAGGCGCATCACCTCCTGCACCACCGCCGCCAGCCGCGGCGCGGCGCTGGTGTCGTAGGCGCTGGCGGCCTGCTCGGCGGCGGGTGGCCAGCGGAGGGCGTCCAGCTCCGGCCGCAGCCACTCCAAAGTGCCTGGATGCTGCAGTAGTGCCGCCATCAGGCAGCTCAGGGAGGAGGCGGTGGTTTCGTAGCCGGCGAACAGCAGCAGCAGCAGTTGCTCCACCAGGTCGTTGTCATCGAGGGGCAAGCCCGCCTCATCGAGGCCGCCGCTGAGCAGGTCGAGGCCGCCGCTCAGGGGCAGCCCGGCGCTGCTGCGCTGCCGCGCCTGGCGCAGCACCTGGGTCAGCCGTCGCAGCAGCCGCTCGCGGGCCTGCAGGGCCCGGGCGAAGGGGCTCCCCGGCAGCGCCCACGGCAATGAGAACAGCGCCTTGGTCCAGATCTCGAAATCAGCAAACAGGGCGTCGCGATCCTCGCCCTCCAGACCCAGCACCACGCTGGCGATCACCCGGAAGGCGAAGCGCCGCATCCGCTCCACCAGGGGCACCGCTGCGGTGGCGCTGCCCAGCTCGGCCACCAGCTCGTCCACCAGGGCCACGATG
The DNA here is from genome assembly GCA_044352045.1 of Cyanobium sp. Lineage (GTDB taxonomy): Bacteria > Cyanobacteriota > Cyanobacteriia > PCC-6307 > Cyanobiaceae > Cyanobium. The sequence continues at coordinate 14,398 of JBILEP010000016.1, forward strand.
GCGGGGCTGTAGCGCCGCAGAGCCGCGGCCGAAAACAGCTGACCCACCACCCGCCGCCGCGCCCGATGGGCCTCGCCGTTGCGGTTGGCCAGGGAGCGGCTGCCCAGCAGTTGGCGCACGGAGGCGGGCCACCAGCCCTCGCAGGCGTCGCCCTGGCTGAGGAGCGCGCTGAGCGCCGCCTCGCCGCGGATGAACACCAGTGGCTGGCCCAGCAGACGGGTCTCGAACACGTTGCCGAGGCGCTCAAAGCGCCGCTGGGCGAAATCGCCGTCGCGGAAGAAGGCGAGCGTCTCCAGGACGCCGCTGCGAGCACCGGTGCTGGGCAGGGGCCTGGCGTCGGCTGGGGGGAGGCCGGTGGGCATGGCTCAGGCGCTGGCGGCCCGCCGCTGCTGGGCGGCAAAGGCCACGGCACCACCGGCCACCAGGATCAGGACGCCGGAACTGGCCAGGAAGATCAGGCTGAGCAGCAGGCCGAGCACGCTGCCCAGCAACGACATCTTCAGCCGCAGCAGCTTGCTCTTCATCAGCAGGATCAGCAGCAGCACCACCGTGGCCCGCAGGCCGGCGATGCGGGCGGCGGTGAGCGGGCAGGGCACCAAGAGGGGTACGGGCACGGGCAGCGGCAGGGGAATCACGGGGCTCCGGGCGGTCGGAGGCCCAGTCTGACCATCGCCGCGCAGGCCTGCGGCTGCTCGACACCATCCGTTTCGGCGAGCCCTTCAGCGCAGCACGAAGCAGGCTTGATCGCCTCGCCCTTCAGCGTTGAGCTGTTCGGCTTGCAGCCTGAAAGCTTCGATCTGCTCGGTGGTGAAGATCGATTTTGCCGGGCCGCTGGTCCAGGATCGTTCGTCGAATAGGGGGATGTCGTGCTGGTATTGCTCGCT
>JBILEP010000184.1:0-4683 GCA_044352045.1 Cyanobium sp.
TGCGGGGCAAGAAGGGCACCCACGTGAAGCTGCTCTCCGGCCTGGCGGCGGAGGGCTTCGCCCGGGTGCGCATCAATGGGGAGGTGCGCGAGCTGGCTGACAACATCGAGCTCGACAAGAACCACGCCCACAACATCGAAGTGGTTGTCGACCGCCTTGTGGCCCGCGAGGGGGTGCAGGAGCGGCTCACCGATTCCCTCGGCACCGCCCTCAAGCGCGGCGAGGGGCTGGCCCTGGTGGAGGTGGTGCCCAAGGCGGGCGAGGATCTGCCCGAGGGCCTGGAGCGGGAGCGCCTCTACTCCGAAAACTTCGCCTGCCCCGTGCACGGCGCGGTGATGGAGGAGCTCTCCCCCCGCCTGTTCTCCTTCAACAGCCCCTACGGCGCCTGCGCCGACTGCCACGGCATCGGCCACCTGCGCACCTTCACCGTCGAGCGGGTGGTTCCCGACCCCAGCCTGCCGGTGTACGCCGCGATCGCCCCCTGGAGCGACAAGGACAACTCCTACTACTTCTCGCTGCTCTACTCGGTGGGCGAGGCCTTCGGCTTCGAACTCAAGACCCCATGGAACCAGCTCAGCGATGAGCAGCGCCAGGTGCTGCTGCACGGTTCCGGCGAGCCGATCACGATCCAGGCCGACAGCCGCTACAAGAAAGCGGCCGGCTATCAACGCCCCTTCGAAGGGGTGCTGCCGATCCTGGAGCGCCAGCTGCGGGATGCCAGCGGCGAGGCGATCCGCCAGAAGTTGGAGAAGTACCTGGAGCTGGTGCCCTGTGCCACTTGCCGGGGCCTGCGGCTGCGGCCCGAGGCCCTGGCGGTGAAGGTGGGTCCCTTCCGCATCCATGAGCTCACCTGCGTCAGCGTTGGCGACACCCTCAAGCGCATCGAGGCGCTGATGGGGGTGGGGGCCAGCGAGGGCAGCGAGCCCCTGCTCACCCCCCGCCAGATCCAGATCGGCGACCTGGTGCTGCGGGAGATCCGCCTGCGCCTGCGCTTCCTGATCGATGTCGGCCTCGACTACATCACCCTCGACCGGCCGGCGATGACCCTCTCCGGCGGTGAGGCGCAGCGGATCCGCCTGGCCACCCAGATCGGCGCCGGCCTCACCGGCGTGCTCTATGTGCTCGATGAGCCCAGCATCGGCCTGCACCAGCGCGATAACGACCGCCTGCTGGCCACCCTCACCCGCCTGCGCGACCTGGGCAACACCCTGATTGTGGTCGAGCACGACGAGGACACGATCCGCGCCGCCGACCACCTGGTCGACATCGGTCCCGGGGCCGGCGTCCATGGCGGCCGCATCGTCGCCGAGGGCAGCCTCCAGGACCTGCTCGACTCCGAGCAGTCCCTCACCGGCGCCTACCTCAGCGGCCGCCGCTCCATCCCCACCCCCGCCGAGCGGCGCTCCGCCGGCAGCCGCTGCCTCACCCTCGTCAATGCCAGCCGCAACAACCTGCAGGGCATCGATGTGGAGATCCCCCTTGGCCGCCTGGTGTGCGTCACCGGCGTGAGCGGTAGCGGCAAGAGCACCCTGATCAATGAGCTGCTGCACCCGGCCCTGGAGCACCGCCTCGGCCTGAAGGTGCCCTTCCCCGCCGGCCTGGCGGAGCTGCGCGGCATCCAGGCGATCGACAAGGTGATCGTCATCGACCAGTCGCCGATCGGCCGCACCCCCCGCTCCAATCCCGCCACCTACACCGGCGCCTTCGATCCGATCCGCCAGGTGTTCGCCGCCACGGTGGAGGCCAAGGCCCGCGGCTATCAGGTGGGGCAGTTCAGCTTCAACGTCAAGGGCGGCCGCTGCGAGGCCTGCGGCGGTCAGGGGGTGAATGTGATCGAGATGAATTTCCTGCCGGACGTCTACGTGCAGTGCGACGTCTGCAAAGGCGCCCGCTACAACCGGGAAACGCTCCAGGTCACCTACCGCGGCCACACGATCGCCGACGTGCTGGAGATGACGGTGGAGCAGGCCGCCGAGGTGTTCACCGCCATCCCCCAGGCGGCCGACCGGCTGCGCACGCTCGTGGATGTGGGTTTGGGCTACATCAAGCTGGGTCAGCCGGCGCCCACCCTCTCGGGCGGCGAAGCCCAGCGGGTCAAGCTGGCCACCGAGCTGAGCCGCCGCGCCACGGGCAAAACCCTCTACCTGATCGACGAACCCACCACCGGCCTGAGCTTTTACGACGTCCACAAGCTGATGGATGTGATCCAGCGCCTGGTGGATAAGGGCAATTCGATCCTGGTGATCGAGCACAATCTCGATGTGATCCGCTGCGCCGACTGGATCATCGACCTCGGCCCCGAGGGTGGCGACAAGGGGGGCGAAATCGTGATCTGCGGCACACCGGAGGCGGTGGCGGACCATGGCACCAGTCACACCGGCAGATATCTCAAGCAGGTGCTGGCGCAGCACCCGCCAGGGGTGTCAGTCGCCTGAAGCGCGGCACCCCGATTGTGCCGACACGGATCGACCACTGGTTTCCTGTCCCGAGCGCTGCCCGATGCCTCCGTTCCCCTCCTTTCGCCGCCCTGCAGCGGGTGGAGCTGCAGCTGCCCTTGCTGCAGCTCAGCTTCGACGTGGAGGTGAGCGAACTGGCGAATCCCGATCGCCTGCTCCACGGCAGCAGCGACCTGGCGGAGATCGACCGGGCCACCGACGGGGCCCTGGGGCGGCGCATCGGCGAGCTGTTCTCCACGCCCCTGCCCGTGTCCACCCAGGCCCTGCTCCGCAACTCCGTGGGCACGCCGATGTTCGAGCAGGTGCTGCTGCTGGCGTCCACCCTCGGTTCAATCGATGGGGTACCTGCCGATCCCAACGGCGCCGAACTCTCCGAGGCGCTGCGCAAGGCTTCGGCCTCCGGTGACGTGACGATCCAGGCGGTGCTGCAGGCCCTGCCGGCCATCCGCCGCATGCGGGATCAGTTCAGTCCCGCCAAGGCCCTGGAGGCCCGCCTGAGTTCCGTCCCGGTGGATCCGGCCCAGGCGGCGGACGGCTCCCTGCCCACCTCGCGCGGCGACCAGCTGCTGCCGGTGAAGCACCGCCCCGCTCCGCTGCGGATCGTGGTGATCCGCCCGGAGCGGCAGGCCAATGGCCGGCTGGTGGTGATCTCCCATGGCCTCTGGGACAGTCCGTCCAGCTTCGAGGGCTGGGCCCGGCACCTGGCCAGCCATGGCTACAGCGTGGTGCTGCCCGAGCACCCGGGCAGCGACAGCAGCCAGCAGCGGGCCATGCTCTCCGGCAAGGTGCCACCCCCCAGCCCCCAGGAGCTGCGCCTGCGGCCCCTCGATGTGAGCGCGGTGATCGACACGCGCCGGGTGGTGGTGTTCGGCCATTCCTGGGGTGCCACCACCGCCCTGCAGCTGGCGGGCGCCGCCCCCAGCTCCCGCCGTCTGCGGGAACGCTGCGACAACCTCGCCGATCCGGAGCGCAACATCAGCTGGGTGCTGCAGTGCAACTTCCTCACCGCCGCCGACGGCCCCTCGCTGGCGGATCCGCGGGTTGTGGCGGTGGCGGCGGTCAGCCCGCCGATCAGCCTGCTCTTCGACCACAACGCGGCCCGGACGATGAATGCCCGCACCCTGTTGATCTCGGGCAGCCGCGACTGGGTGGTGCCGCCGGGTCCGGAGGCGATCCAGCGCTTCCGCCACCCCTCCGAGCAGGGGCACCAATTGGTGCTGGCGAAAGGGGGCGACCACTTCAACCTGCGGGGACACGGCGACGGCGGGCCGCTGCGGGTCCTGCTGCTGCGCTGGACCGATGCGGCCTACGCCGCTGGCCCCGCCGTCCTTCCCCAGGTGGGGGCCCCGCCCCTGCTGGCCCCCACCGCCTGGGGCAACCCCCTGATCCCCCTGGTGCTCGTGCCCACCGCCTCCCTCGTCCCCTGAGGGATCAGAGGGTGGGTTCCTCGCCGTTGCCCGTCGGGTGAGCGGTGTTCGAGTCGGGCATCCAGTAGCTGAGGTCGTCGTGCCAGTACAGACGGCCCGGCAGACGCTGCGTGCTGAGCCGCGAGCGGGTCATCGCCGTGAGCAGCTGGGTCATCTCGATCGGGGAGAGATCGGTGTGGATATCCTCGCCAGCGATCTTCAGCAGGGTTGGCAGCTGGGCCAGGGTGCTGGGCTGGGCCAATTTGCGGAACACCTCCGCGAGCACCAGCCGCTGCCGCTGCATCCGGCCCAGATCCCCCAGTTCGTCATGGCGGAAGCGCAGGAAGCCCTCCAGCTCGGCTCCCCGCAGCACCTGGCGGCCGGGATAGAGGTCGATCAGCAGGCCCTGGGCGTTATCCACGTAGTACATGCGCTTGGGCACGTCGACCTCGACGCCGCCGAGGGCATCCGCCACCCTGATCACCGCGTGCAGATTGACCTTGAGGTGCTTCTGCACGGGGGCGCCCACCAACCGCCCCACTTCGGTCTTCACGTCCTCAGGACCGGCGCTCGCGTAGAGGGCGTTCGCCTTCACCACCCCCAGGGGCGCTGATTCCACATAGGTGTCGCGGGGCACCTGCAGGATGTGGGTGATGCCATCTTTCACCCGCACGGTGAACATCACGTCGGTGTTGCCGCCGACCACGTCACTGCCCATCACCAGCACCTGTCGCTGTCCGATGCCCAGGGGGTCGACGATCGCCGCGATGCCGTGGGGCGCGTGCGCCAGGGCGGCCAGGGTGGGGCCCAGCAGCGCCGGC
>JBILEP010000185.1:0-4669 GCA_044352045.1 Cyanobium sp.
ACGCCGAAACCGGGGTGGACATCCACCCAGGGGCGGTGATCGGCGAGAGCTTCTTCATCGACCACGGCACCGGCGTGGTGATCGGCGGCACGGCGGTGATCGGCCAGCGGGTGCGCCTGTATCAGGCCGTTACCCTGGGGGCGAAGTCGTTCCCGCTGGATGCCAGCGGCGCCCTGCTCAAGGGCCACCCCCGCCATCCGGTGATCGAGGACGACGTGGTGATCTACGCCGGCGCCACGATCCTGGGCCGGGTCACGATCGGCCGCGGCGCCCAGATCGGCGGCAATGTGTGGCTCACCCGCAGCATCGCCGCCGGCACCACCATCACCCAGGCGAAGGTGATCTCCGAAACCTTCGGCGAAGGCGGCGGCATCTGAGCGGCCCCGCTGCGGCGGCGTTGACGCTGCTTGGCGCCACAACCACAGTGAAAAAGCCAGGTGTTGCCACGCCATCAGCCCAGCGCCGAGGGCCTCCTGTTCTTTGGCAGGCAACCGAGATGCAGGAGAAATTTGCCCTGAAACAACTTGCCAGGAACCATGTTCTGCTCGCCTCATGCGTGGGCCTGATGCCCATGGCGGCCCAGGCCGCACCGCGATCGACTGCATGGATCGAATGGCGGTGAAATTCGCCCGGCTCGAAGCCCTGGATTTCAATGGCGATCGTCGGCGCGAGCAGGTGTTTGTGGTCACGCGCGACGGCCTCGGCACGATCGGCCTGGCCTCCGCAGAATGTGAGGGCCAGCCTGCACAGCAGCCTGACGGGCGCCAGCCACGTGGTGGCAGCCACCACTCTGGCGCGAGGCCCCTAGTCGACAGCCTCAGCGCTGAAGGCATGGATCAGGAGGTTGGCGCAACGAAACACCATCGCCGCCCGACTATCCACCCCCAACTTGATGAAGATCCGCCGCAGGTGACTGCAAACGGTCCATTCACTGATGTTCAGCTGCTTGGAAATCTGCTTATTGGAATCGCCGCTCGCCACCAGTGCGGCAATCTGCAGTTCACGGGCGGTGAGCAGGGAAGCCACCTCCATGCCCGGGCGGGCGGACCCAGCCTCCCTGGGGAGGGTGGGTGGCTTTGTTGCCTCACGATCAACAGGGGGAAGCGCCGAATCATCGCCCTCGCCAACCGCCTGATTGCCGGTGACCTTCAGCAGGTAAAACTGACCTTCACCAACCACGAAATCACAGATCTCCTCCGCCAGCATGCCTTGCTGGGGCCTGGAGGACGTGATCAGAAACTCCTGATTGGCGATGGTAAAACGATGCAACGATTGACTCCTAACAGCCGCCAGGGAGAAGCACTTAGGGGCAAGGTTTTCAACCTGACTCATGAGAACACAGAGACGAGAACACGCAGCTCAAGCAACGCGATGAACAGAAGAGATCAGGATGAATTTAATCTGAGTTTATCGAAGATTTAGGGTGTAAATTAGGCCAGGCTCAGATCGACATATTTTTTTACCTCCACAGTCGGAGTCTGGCAAAAAGATCATCATTGTCTCTGAATATGGCGGCATGGCCTGCTGCCTGCCAACGTGGAATGTCGTCGTAAAGGGACGGGTTCCCGCGCCCGGTAGAGCGCCGCCAAGTTGGCCCTGGGATCGGCCAGCGGCTGGATCAGCCGGGCGGGGCCACTCATCAGCACCGTCACACCAGGGCCATGGCCACTCACGGTGCTGTCGCCATGCACCACCACACCGATCGTGACGCTCCCCCCCCGATAGGCGGGGCCATGGGGGGCATGGAAATCGCGGATGGCCACCAGATCGCCGAAGCGCAGGGAATCGAGCTGGAAGCGACGGCGGATCGCCGGATCGAACAGCTGGATGTCCACGTCGCCGCGCCAGCTTGTGTTCTTGCCGAGGCCGGAGCCCATGATGCGGGCCGGAACCATGTGGCTCACGGGCACCATGAGCCGGCCGTCAGCCTCCACGATGCCGAGACGGCCCAACAACGAGGGGGAGCAGTTGCTGAGGCTCACCTCGGGGTAATCCAGCAGGCACAGACCCAGGCCACAGCTGTAGATCTGGATGCGATCGCCGATCTGCAGGCGCAGCAGCACCGACGAGGGAAAATCCACCAACACGTGGTCCACCCCGCCGTGCTTGCCGGTAACCAGCCCGCTCTGGCCGGTGCAGGGACCACTGATCACGCGGGCGCTGTTGCCCACGCAGGCGTAGGTGAGCAGGGCGAGATTGGGTCCGCGCCGACCGCCGATCACCTCACGGTTGTTGTTGTGCAGAGCCACGCCGGGTTCGATGTGATCACCCATCAGCCCCACGCAGCGATCGCCGATGCGCTTGTTGATCACGATGCCGCCGGTTCCCGGCAGGATCCGGGGCACACCGTCATGACCGATGCGGTAGGGGTTCATGGCGGCCACCGGGTGGGCCACCTGGCCCATGACCGCCACCATCACCAGGTCGTCCAGGTTGGTGCGCGGGCCGCGGCGCTCAGGATGGGGGTTGGCCATGGCTAGGGCGTGAACGGCAGGGAGGCAACCGCCTGGGTTCCCCCCTCCAGGGGAGCCTCTCGGGCGGCGAGGGGATACCAGAACACCTGGGCCCCTTCCCAGAGGCAATCAGCTGCCAAGGGGGCGGCGGGGTCCTCCTCGCCGGACTCCAGGCCAAAACCGAAGTCGCCCCAGGAATGGGTGGACCCCAGGGTGGCGGCGCTGGGCACGAACAGATGCACGACGCACAGATCCATGCCGGCCCAGACCAGGGGGGCCAGGCCAGCGTTCACGAACAGCTGCCGCAGGAGGGCCGCGTCGAGGCCGCCCCAATCGTTGGCGGCGGGGATCTGCCAGCAGCGGATCCCCCAGTGCTGCAGGGAGCGGCAGAGGGACGGGGGGGCCTGGGGCTCGGCGGCGGAGCGGAGGGTGAGGATGCAGGCGTTGCGGGCGGCGGCCAGGGCCACCAGATCGCGGCTGGCCATCGTGGGAGCGTCGATGGGAAGCCCCTGGGCCTCCAGCAGGCGATCGAGAGCCTGGGCGAGGGATTCCCACCGCCAGATCAAGTCGGGGTCACTGCCGGCGGGAAGGCTGGAATCCCCCAACACGTCCGCGAGCACATTCACCGGACGATGCTGGCTATCGACGTGCTGACGCAAGCGCTCCCATTCCTGGAGAGCGCGCTCCATCGAGGGGGTGAGCTGGGGCAGGACGAAGCGCGTCGCATCGCGGGCTTCCAGCAGGTGCCAGAACTCGCGCACCACCCAGAGTTCCAGCCACTCCCCCAGCTGCTTGGCGATGGGCAGCCCATAGACGGAGAGCGCCAGGGCGGAATCAATCACACAGGCGCGACGGCGACTGGAGCAGGTGATCGTGAAGTCCGGGAGGGTGGTGGCTGTCATCGGGGCAGGGGTGGCCTCAGGCCATGGCGGAATTCGGGGAAACCAGGCGCCGCAGCGTCGGGGTGACACCCGCGAAACGGCTGCCTTCGGGGGTCATGCGGTAGGCCGCGATCCAGGCATCCGCATGGGGACCCATGGGGCGAAGTTCAGACTGGAAGAGGATCGGGTCGATGGCGGTCTTGAAGTCGTTGTCAGCCACGAACTGGAGAATGCGACGACCGCTTTCCGCCATCTTGGCCCGCTGGGAGGGCTCGGCAACGCCACCAAGATAGCGATTGGAAACGATCTCAATCACATCCCATTTTGTGTTGGCATCGAAGGCCTTTTTGATGTCAGGCGTATCGAGAACATCAAGGATCGTGTTGAGGTAGTGACCCACCTCAAGCGTCAGAGCCAGGATGTTGCCATAGGTGGAGCGATCGAGGGCATAGCGCAGATCGAGGCCGATGCGCTGCACGGTGCCGATACTGCCGAAGGGGCGCTGCTCGATCAGTTGGCCGCCACGGATCACCTCTCCGATGAGCAGATCGCGGAAGTAGTGCGAGACGGCAACCATAAAGCCGACGAGCTGGCGGTGAAAGTTCGCGTTCGTGATGCCGCTGTTATTGGTGGGGGCATTGCCATAGTTAAAGGCACGCCGATAGGCGAGCATGCGATCGCGGATCGTATAGCGCAGCGGCTTCCATTTCTCGAGCAGGTAGAGCCCATGGGCACCGGGTCCGCGCTGAATGCGCATGCGACCCTCGCGGAACAGGCGCTGCAGCACCTGCACCACCTGGAAGACCTTCATGCGTTCGTGCTGATAGATGTAGTAGAGCTCAGCGGCTGCATGGAGCTGGCTAGGCACGACGGAGTCGTCGAAATCCGGCTTGATGTAGGGGTAGCTGGCGTTCTCGAAGGCCACGGCCCCCTTGCCGCCAAAGCCCACCAGATCCAGGAAGCCATCAGCTGTTCCCTTGCCATTGGCGGCTTTTTCCAGAAGTTCGCCGAAGCGATCCTCCAGTTGCTGTTCAATCTGCTGCCGCTCCTCTGGTCGCATGGAGGAGAGCTGATCACGCAGGAATGTCGACCAAAGTCGTTGGATTGTTTCGGTGGTTTGGACGGTCATGGCATTGGCCTCGAAGAATCAGGCTCGGAACAGAGGGGAAGCATGGGGAGACGCTGGATCGCCTCAAAGAGGATCATGAGGAGGCCTGGTTTGTGCCGGTGGAGCGGATGGTTCCCGGCAAATTCCAGGTCTCCTCTGTGAGCAGGAGTTTGCCCAGCGGTAGTTCCTGAAAGTCCTGGAACACATCACTCAGTTGATCGATGAGG
>JBILEP010000186.1:0-4652 GCA_044352045.1 Cyanobium sp.
CGGAGAGTCGGTTTCGGAGGCCGCCTCCATGATCGACTGGACCTGCTCCAGGTTGTTGACGTTGAACGCCGGGATGCCGTAGCCATTCTCGGCGGCGTGATCGAGCAGCAGCCGAAGCGGGACGAGCGCCATGGAAATACCTCGCGGTGAAGAGGGCGAACGGGGAAGGGGTGACACCGCCGCGGCAGACCTGGGAGGTCTGGAACGGGTGGTGGGGCGGCCGGCAGGGGTCGGCCTGCTCGCGCTGGGGCGGAGTCTAGGGGATGCCCCCGACCGCAAAAAAAGCCCCGCCAGGGCGGGGCAGACGCAACGCATCCTGCGGACGGGGCCGCTCAGTCGATCAGCTGCTGCTTGCGCAGCGACTGCACGGTGTAATCGTGCTGCCGCGCGGCGCGACGGGCCTCTTCGGCCTGGCGGGCGAGCTGACGGGCTGTGGTGATGGACATGGAAGTGCCTCCTTGAGGAACCTCGGCCCGGTGGGGCGGAGGGTGGACGGATGGCGCGTTGCTTCGGGACCGGATCCTGTGGGATCCCGCCTTACTTCCGCCAGGGGTGAGCGGTGGGCGTGGGGAGCCGAAGCCACCCGGAGCACGGCCGCCGCCCTGGTCAACGATGAACTAACTGTAGCGGTTGCTACTAAATAAAAGGGTTCGGGCTGATACCCCAGGCTGTAGTCCGCCCTACGGAATCCCCTACCCCTGCTCCCGAAGCCGATCGCAGCAACGCTGGCTCGCCACCGCCTCCCCAAGCCCCGGCACCATGGGAGACCCCTGGCGGACCGCCTCCGCCCACCAGCCGATCAACCGCCGCACCGGCGCGATGCGGCCGTCCTCCCAGGTGCGCGGGAAGGCCAGGGCCGGATCCGCCGGCACCGGCCGCAGCGGCTCCCCTGGCCGGGCCATCCAAAGCTGGAAGCCGTGCACGTAGTCGGCCTGGTTGTCGGAGCCGAGCACGATCGTGGCGTCGCTGCCGTAGAGCTCCAGCCAGCAGCCCCGCCCATTGCGGGCCACCGAGGCCAGGCTGAGCTGGCAGGGCAGGCTTCGCCCCCAGCGGTCCTCCAGCTCCAGGTGAATCAAGGCCACGTCATCGGCGTCCACCGGCTCCATCCCCTCGCCTTCGGGACGGGGGCGCTCCCGGATCGCCGTGCTCAGCAAACCTTGCGCCCTGCGCGAGGGGCCGATCAGCCAGTGGAGGATGTCGAAGGCGTGGGTGCCCAGCGCCCCCAGCACACCGCCTCCTGCGGCGGCTGAGGAATACCACGACCAGGGCCGGCGCCCGTCGGCCCGGCTGCCCATCAGCCAGTCGAACTTCACCAGCCAGGGGGTTCCGAGCACATCCCGCTCCAGCAATGCCGCCAGCTGCTGGAAGAGGGGAACGGCCCTGTACTCGAAGTCCACCGCCACCGCCAGGTTGCGGGCCAGGGCCAGGCGCTGCAGCTCCTCGATCGCGGCGGCCTCCAGCGCCACCGGCTTCTCCAGCAGCAGGGGCTTGCCCGCCGCCAGGGCGGCGCGGGCCAGTTCAAGCCGCGCTCCGGGGGGGGTGGCGATCACCAGGGCGTCGACGCTCGGATCGGCCAACAAGGCACGGAAATCGCTGTGGCCCGGTAGCTGGTGGGTGTGGCAGGCCTGCTCAAGCCGCTCCGGTCGCGGATGCCAGAGGGCCACCGGTTCGGTGGCGGGGCAATCCCGCAGGGCCGGCAGGTGCACCTTTTCGCCGAAACCGAGGCCGGCGACGGCAACGCGCAAGGGAACGGGGGTCATGGCTGGGGGGTGGGGGATCAGGTGGGAGCCAGATCCGCCCAGGCCGCGCAGGCCTCCCGGATCACCGCCCCGCCCAGGGCATCGTCCGCCACCGCCTGCCAGGGGGAGCGAAAGCGGGGAAGGCCGTTCACCGAAACGTCTCGGAACAGGGCCTGGTCGCAATCGAGCTGCATCACGTAAAGGCTGGCGGGCCCAGCACGGCCGGCCTCATCCCCCTCGGCGGCGGCTGGCGCCGGCTGGAAACGGCTCAGCACCGAAAGGCGACCGTCCCGGTCGATGCGCAGGCTGCCCGCATCCCACCACTGCCGTCCCTCGGCGCTGGCCGGCACCTCCTGCCAGTCCACCGGCCCCGCCCAGGCCGGCGTCAGCCAGGGGCTGGTCCAGGGCGGCAGCAACAGAGCGGCGATCAGCAGCAACACCGCCAGTAGGGCCGGCCGCGTCAGCCGTCTCATGGCGCCACCGGCTGGTGTCGCCGCTGGCTGACGTCATGGAGCTGCAGGAGGTTGATCAGGGTGGCGCGCAGCTGGGTGCGGGGCACGATCGCGTCGACGAAGCCGTGCTCGCGCAGGTATTCGGCGGTCTGGAAGCCCTCCGGCAGCTTCTCCCGCAAGGTCTGCTCGATCACCCGCCGGCCGGCGAAGCCGATCAGGGCCTGGGGTTCCGCCAGGATCAGGTCGCCCAGCATGGCGAAACTGGCGGTCACGCCGCCGGTGGTGGGGTGGGTGAGCAGGGGCAGATAGAGCAGTTCAGCCCGCCGATGCCGCTCCAGGGCCCCGGAGATCTTCGCCATCTGCATCAAGCTGAGCATGCCCTCCTGCATCCGGGCGCCGCCGGAGGCGCAGACGATCAGCAGCGGCCAGCCCCGGGCGGTGGCCTCCTCGATCAGCCGGGTGAGTTTCTCCCCCACCACCGAGCCCATCGAGCCGCCCATGAAGCGGAAATCCATCACCCCAAGGGCGAGGGGCATGCCGTCCAGCCGTGCCAGACCGGTGACCACCGCATCCCGCAGGCCGGTGGCCTTCTGGCTATCGCGGATGCGGTCGGCGTAGCTGCGGCGGTCCTTGAAGGCGAGCGGGTCGGTGGGGGCCAGATCGCTGTCGAGCGGCTCGAAACTGCCCGCATCGACGATCAGCTGGATCCGTTCCTCACTGTCGATGCGGTTGTGGTGGCCGCAGTTCGCGCAGACGCTGGCGTTGGCGAGCAGGTCCTTGCGGTAAACCACCTGGCCACATTCCGGGCATTTGCTCCACAGCCCATCCCCCTCGTCCGGATCTGGGCTCTGGCTTTGCCGCGCCACCGGGGCGTTCTTGCGGCGATCCGCGAACCAGTCGAACAGGGACATCGTGGCTCTGGCGAGGCGGCATTGGGGTAGCGCCCATTAAAGAACCCGAACCCCCTTTAGACCCCGCTCAAGCCGCGGGAGAGCTCCAACCAGTGGCGATGGCCCAGCAGCCACACCAGCCAGGTGCCGACGATCAGGAAGGGTCCGAAGGGAAAGGGCTGCTGGCGCCCCAACCGGCCGCTGAGTCGGCCCACGGTGCCAAACACCGCGCCGCCGAGCACCGCCAGGGCCACCGCCACCCCCAGCCCGGTGGGGCCGAGCCAGGCCCCCATCAAGGCCGCCAGCTTGGCGTCCCCCAGGCCGAGGGCAGGTTTGCCGATCAGCCGCTCCCCGAGGGCACTCATCGCCTCAAAGCCCAGGAGGCCGAGGGCCGCCGCGATCAGGTGCTGGAACAGCAGGGCGCGGCCCGTGGCCTCCCCCTGCAGGAAGCCGAGCACGGCGGTGACCAGAAGGCCCAGCAGCAGGCCCCAGCGGCAGAGCGGCTCCGGCAGCCAGAGACTGTCGAGATCAATCAGCAGCAGGGGCAGGAGCCAGGCGGTGAGCAGCCAGCCGGCGAGCACGATCAGCACGGGCTGGGGAGCGCTCCCCATGGCGGCGGGGCTGGCCAGCAGCACCGCCACCCAGAGGCCTGCCCCCAATAACTCCACCACGGGGTAGCGGATCGGCACAGGGGTCTGGCAATGGCGGCAGCGGCCCCGCACCAGCAGCCAGCCCAGCACCGGCATGTTCTCGAACCAGGCCAACGGGGTGCCGCAGCGGGGGCAGTGGCTGGGGGGCCGAACCAGCGACTCCTGGCGGGGCAACCGCCAGGCCACCACATTGGCGAAGCTGCCGAAGCAACCCCCGAGGAAGGCCGCCAGCAACGGGAGCAGCGGGGCCGCTAGGGCCAGCTCGGCGGTGGTGGGTGGACCGATGACGATGGTGGCGCTCATGCGGAGAGGGGGCGCAGAGAGCGGGTGCGGCCGGCTCCACCGCGCGCGCCGGCCGGGCGTGGGCCGCCGTTGCGGAGAAGATCAAGGGCAACAAACTCTTCATCTGGGAGAAGCACCGGCGGAGCGAACACCACCCGTCCCCGCGGGCTGCCCCGCTCCGCGCCGCTCAGGACCACACCGAGGGGATCGGCTGCGCTGGCGGTGGCACTGAGGAAGGAGTAGTACACCCGACGTGCCGCCGCCAGCAGATCGCGGCTGTTGATCCGATCCAACCGCAGCGCGGGCGGCTGGAAGGATGGGGCGCCCGCGGCTTCGATCCGAAAAGAGGGCATGGCCGCGACGCGATCGGGCGGGGCGGGATTGGCGGCGATGGCAATCCGCGTCAGGATTGCGTGGATCTTAGGGAGAAAAAGGGCCTGAGGCGACTCAGGCGAGTGTCTTTTTCTCTTCGATCATGCGGTGGATGATCGGGGCGAGGATCAACTCCATCGCAAATCCCATCTTGCCGCCGTTCACCACGATGCTGGTGGGGCTGGACATGAAGGAGTCGTGGATCATGTCGAGCAGGTAGGGGAAGTCGATCCCCCACTTCTCGCGGGCCCCCTTGCGGAAGTGGAT
>JBILEP010000187.1:0-4647 GCA_044352045.1 Cyanobium sp.
TCCGGTGCCCTTGCAGCGCTCCGCCGAGGGCGGCGGCGGCTTCGGCGGTGCAGCCCCCTCTGGGCGGGCCCCGAGCGAGGCCCGGGTGATCGGCAACCTCTTCCCCTGCCAGCTCACCGAAGCCACGGAGCAGTCGCTTGGCCAGCTCGCCCGGGATCTGGTGAGCGCCTGGGGTGATCGCAGCCTCACGGTGCTGGAGCTGGAGGATCGCATCGCCCAGGCCGCCGAGAAGGCCCCCACCGACGACCCCGCGATCCTGGCCCTGCGCGAGTTGATCGGCCGTGTCCGCGCCGAGTACGACGTGGTGGTGCGCCAGGAGGAAGAGCAGGTCCGCGCCGCCGGCGGCCTGCACGTGGTCGGCACCGAGCGCCACGAATCGCGCCGCATCGACAACCAGCTGCGCGGTCGCGCCGGCCGCCAGGGCGACCCGGGCAGCACCCGCTTCTTCCTGTCGCTGGAGGACAACCTGCTGCGCATCTTCGGGGGCGAGCGGGTGGCGGGCCTGATGAACGCCTTCCGGGTGGAGGAGGACATGCCGATCGAATCCGGCATGCTCACCCGCTCGCTGGAGGGGGCCCAGAAGAAGGTGGAAACCTACTACTACGACCAGCGCAAGCAGGTGTTTGAGTATGACGAAGTGATGAATAACCAGCGCAAGGCTGTTTATCGCATTCGCCGCCGTGTGCTCGAGGGCTCGGAGTTGAAGCAGCAGGTGATCGAGTTCGGTGAGCGCACGGTCGACGACATCGTGGAGGCCTATGTCAATCCCGAGCTGCCGCCGGAGGAGTGGGATCTCACTCGGCTGGTTGACAAGGTGAAGGAGTTCATCTACTTGCTCGAAGATCTCACCCCGGATCAGGTGCGTGGCTTGTCGATGGAGGAGCTCAAGGCGTTTCTCAAGGAGCAGATGCGCAATGCCTACGACATCAAGGAGGGGCAGGTGGATCAGATGCAGCCGGGTCTGATGCGCCAGGCTGAGCGCTTCTTCACCCTCCAGCAGATCGATACCCTCTGGCGCGAGCACCTCCAGGCGATGGAGGCCCTGCGGGAGTCGGTCGGTCTGCGAGGCTATGGCCAGAAGGACCCGCTGATTGAATATAAGAACGAGGGGTATGACATGTTCCTGGAGATGATGATCCAGGTGCGCCGCAACGTGATCTATTCCATGTTCATGTTCCAGCCCCAGCCCGCGGCTCCCCAGCAGGTCAGCGTCTGAACCGTTGCGCTCGCTGCGGCGGGGTTTAGATCCCGCCGCCGTCGCTGAGCCACCAGCGGTCGATTCCCGCCGCGGCGGCTGTGCCGTTGCCGCCGCCCCCCTCGCTGTCGCCCTCGCCCAGGTACTCCAGAATTTCCCGGTCGCGCAGGCTCTGGGCCATCCCCCGCACGGCGCTGCCCACTACCCCATCGGCGGCGCTGCTGCGTAGCTCCCGCAGGTTTCCCAGAGCCCGAGCCAGTTCGCCCTCCAGGCTGTCGATGCGCTCCATCAGGTTGCGGATCACCCGCGCCTCGGCGTCGGGCAGGGCGGAGTGGGCGAGCGGGTCGATCCGCACCCCCGACTGGTGGATCACCCGCCCGGGGATGCCCACCACGGTGCTGTCTGGGCCGACATCGCGCAGCAGCACCGAACCGGCGCCGATGCGGGTGCTCGAGCCCACCGTGATCGCCCCGAGCACCTTGGCGCCTGCCCCCACCACCACGTTGTCCCGCAGGGTGGGGTGGCGTTTGCCGTGCTGCTTGCCCGTGCCCCCCAGAGTGACCCCCTGATAAAGCAGGCAGTGGTCGCCCACCTCCGCAGTCTCGCCGATCACCACCCCCATGCCGTGGTCGATGAACACGCCGCGGCCGATGCGGGCGCCCGGATGGATCTCCACCCCCGTCAGCAGTCGCCCCACCTGGCTCAGCAGCCGGGCCGGCAGGGGGAGCCCCAGGCGCCAGAGGCGATGGCTGAAGCGATGCAGCACCAGGGCATGAAAACCGGGGTAACACAGCAGGATCTCCAGGCTGCCGCGGCAGGCCGGATCCCGTTCCTTGATGATCGCCAGATCGGCGCGGATCGCCTCGAGCATCGGCGCTTCAGTCGGCCAGCAGGCCGATCTCCTTGCGCAGCTGGTCGATTGTGGCCGTTCCCAGGTAGCTCTGGGCGCAGTGCACCACCGGCAGGCGCATCAGCTGGGAGCGGTTCTGGCGCAGGGTCTGCTCCACCAGCGGCAGGCTGGGACGGTCGCAGAGCACATGGCTGGCCGCCCGCAGCAGGGCCAGGAGGCGGCTGCCGGTGTCCGGCTGGGCGGTCATCACCAGCAGCTCGTTGCCGCGCATGCTGTGCAGGATCACCTCCGCCGCCCGCAGGATGCCCGGGCTGATGCTCACCAGGCCGACACAGCTGCCCTGGCGCAGCTCCTTGAGCAGATCGAGCTCATGGCGGAAGTCGTTGAGGTCGACCGCCACCGCCCGCACGCCGTGCTTCTTGGCGATCTCCTCCACGGGCTGCAGGAAGTAGCGGCTGGTGACCACGGTGCCCTGGCTGGAGCTCTCCAGCACCGATTCCAGCTCCTCCATCGGCACCACTTCCACCGGCACGTCGAGGGTGGGGGAGAGCTCCTCGGCGATCAGCATCGAGGCGCCGATGTCCTCCCGTGGGGTGGAGACCAGCACCCGGGCCCCGCAGCGCAGCCGCCAGTCGATCTCCCGGGTGAGCAGTTCGCGGGCCTGCTGCAGGGTGCAGCCGGCATTGAGCAGCCCATCGACGCTCTGTCGCACCTCCCGGTCGATGTCCGGGGTGACCTTGTTGCGCAGGCCCGGGGGCGGCTTGATCTCCCGCGGTTTCTGCTGGTCGCGCACGTAGATGCCCGAACCGGCCATGGCCTCCACCACCCCGTCGGTTTCCAGCTGGCGGTAGACCTTGCTGATCGTGTTGCGGTGCAGACCGGTCTGCATCGCCAGCTGGCGGGTGCTGGGCAGGCGATGCCCCGGTGGGTAGTGCCGGGCGGCGATGGCGAAGCAGATCTGGTTGTAGAGCTGGGTCGACGCCGGGATGTCGCTTTCCTGCTGGATGTGGAATCGCACGCCGGAGTGGCCGGATCAACTGCCGGCCACCCTACGGAGCTTTGGCCCCCGTGACAATTCCTTTGTTGTCCCATGACCATGTGCCGGTCTGTGACAGCCTGGCGGCGTGACCTCCTCCTCGCCTGAGCCCGAGATCGGCCGCTGGCTCACCCTGGCGCCCCGGGAGCCGGGGCAGCCGCCGCTCGCCTGCTGGCTGGCCCTGCCCCCCCAGGCCCCCCCGCGGGCCGGGATCCTGGTGCTGCCCGAGATCTTCGGGGTGAACGCCTGGTTGCGCAGCGTGGCCACGCGCCTGGCGCTGGCGGGCTACGCCGCCCTGGCCGTGCCCCTGTTCAGTCGCACCGCGCCGGGGCTGGAGCTCGGTTACGACGACGCGGCGGTGCGGGAGGGCCGCTTGCACAAGGAGCGCACCAGCGCCGCCAACCTGCTGGCCGATCTGGCCCTGGCGGCCGACGGGTTGGCCCAGGCCCTGCCGGATCTCCCCGCTGGCCTGGGCTGCGTGGGCTTCTGTTTCGGCGGCCATGTGGCGATGCTGGCCGCCTCCCTGCCCCAGGTGCGCGCCAGCTGCGACTTCTACGGGGCGGGGGTGGCCACGGGCCGGCCCGGTGGAGGGCCGCCCACTCTGGACGGCCTGGCGGCCAGCCAGGGGCGTCTGCTCTGCGTCTGCGGCAGTGAGGATGCCCTGATCCCGCCCGCGGATGTGGCGGCGATCGCGGCGGCCCTCCAGGCCGCCAACCGGGACCGTCCCCCCGGGCAGGAGCACCGGCTGCTGATCCTGGAGGCTGGCCACGGCTTCCTCTGCGAAGCGCGCGAGGATCACCGGCCGGCGGCGGCGGCGGCGGGCTGGCGGGAGATGCTGGCCTTCTTCGCCGAAAGCCTGGGCTCTGGGCGGTAGTTTCTCAGCCCGGCTGGGCGGCGGCCTCAGGCTCGGCCGCCGGCGTGGGGGCGGCGCTGGCCGCGGCGCTCGGAGTTGTCACCGTGCGGGGACGGGCAGGGGCCGGGGCGGCGGCCGCGGGCGTCTTGCCTCCGGGGGCCTTGCGGGGTGAGAGGAACATGATCATGTTGCGGCCTTCCCGCTTGGGCAGCTGCTGGATCTCGGCGTTCTCCTCCAGGTCTTTGGCCATGCGCATCAGCAGCTGCTCCGCCAGGGCCGTGTGCTGGATCTCGCGGCCACGGAAGATCACGGTGCACTTCACCTTGTCGCCAGACTTGAGGAAGCGCACGGCCTGACCGATGCGCACCTGGTAGTCGTGCGAATCGATCTTGTAGCGCATCTTCACCTCCTTCACTTCGGTCTGGTGGGCCTTCTTCTTGGCCTCCTTGGCTTTTTTCTCCTGTTCGAACTTGTATTTGCCGTAATCCATGATCCGGCAGACCGGCGGGTCGGCCTTCTCGCTCACCAGCACCAGATCCAGCTCCCGCTCCCGTGCCACCTCCAGGGCCTGCTCTCGGCTGATCACGCCCAGCTGACTGCCGTCGGCATCGACCACCCGGAGGTTGGGATAGCTGATGCGGTCGTTGATGTTGGGCAGTTCCCGCACCGGAGCGCGGCGATCAAAACGGGGACGGGGAGGCATTCACAGGGGC
>JBILEP010000188.1:0-4626 GCA_044352045.1 Cyanobium sp.
TGCCCGGGCTGGCGGCCACCCGCCAGCGGCTGGCCAGCAGGGCGGTGAGGGCGTTCTTGACCACCGTCTTGCCGTTGCTGCCGGTGATCGCCACCACCCGCTGGATGTGCTGGCGCCGGTACCAGGCCGCCAGGGCCTGCAGCGCGGCCAGCGGGTCGTCCACCGCCAGGGCCGCGCCGCCGGCCGCCACGGCATCCGCCAGCCCAGGCCAGCCGCGCCGCACCACCACCAGGGCCGCTCCGGCCGCCAGGGCGGCGGCGGCGAAATCGTGGCCATCGCGGCGGCGGCCGGCCAGGGCAAAGAAGAGATCGCCACCGGCCACCCGGCGGGAATCAATCCCCACGGAACGCAGCGGCTCCTTGGGCGCGGAGCCCGAGAGCTCTCCGCCGAGGAGATCGGCCAGTGCGTCGGGGGCGGGGAGAGCCATGGCCCCGGCACCCTAGCGGCGGCCGCCGGTCGTGATCGACACCGAGGCCCAGGAGAATTCTCTCTAGCATTACAGAGAACCGGCGGGACGGCATGGGCCACGTTCTCGTTCTCAACGCCTCCTACGAGCCGCTCAACATCACCACCTGGCGACGGGCGATGGTGATGCTGCTCAAGGGAAAGGCGGAGGGTCTCGAGCACGACCCCGACCATCCGATCCGGCCCGATCTGCTGCTGCCCACGGTGATCCGCCTGCGCCAGTTCGTGCGGGTCCCCTACAAACAAGTGCCGCTCACCCGCCGCAATGTGATGCAGCGCGATGGGCACGTGTGCCAGTACTGCGGCTTCCAGGGCGAGCCCCTGTCGATCGACCACGTGATGCCCCGCAGCCGCGGCGGCGGCGACATCTGGGAGAACGTGACCACCGCCTGCCTGCCTTGCAACGTACGCAAGGGCAACCGCACGCCGCGGGAGGCGGGCATGGCCTTGCGCCGCGAGCCGCGCCGCCCGCCCGGCAGCCTGAGCTTCGAGGCGGTGCGCCGCATCAGCGCTGGCCAGAACCGGGAATGGGCCAAGTATGTGATCGGCGTGTGACGCCAGGCGCTACAGCCCAGTTCCTGCGGCCTGGAGACTGAGCTGCTCCAAGGCCAGCCGCTGCTCCGCGGCGATGCAGCTCTCGATCACGTCCTCCAGGTTGCCCGCCAGCACAGTATCCAAGGAGAAATTGCGGCCTAGGCGGTGATCGGTCACCCGGTTGTCCTTGGCGTTGTAGGTGCGGATCTTCTCGCTGCGATCGCCGCTGCCCACCTGGGCGCGGCGGGCCGTGCGCTCCTGGTCGGCGGCCTCCGCCAGCTGGCGCTCCAGCAGCTTGGCCCGCAGGATCTCCAGCGCCCGCTCCCGGTTCTGGAGCTGGGAGCGCTCCTGGGTGCAGAACACGCGGATGCCGGAGGGTTTGTGGAACAGATCCACCGCCGTTTCCACCTTGTTCACGTTCTGGCCGCCGGCGCCACCGGAGCGGGCGGTGCTGATCTCCAGGTCCTTCGGGTCGAGCTGCACCTCCACCGGATCGGCCTCCGGCATCACCGCCACCGTGGCGGTGGAGGTGTGCACCCGGCCCTGGGATTCGGTGGCCGGCACCCGCTGCACCCGGTGCACGCCCGCCTCAAACTTCAGCCGGCTGTACACCCCCTCCCCCTGGATCGAAAGGATTAGCTCCTTGAAGCCCCCCAGCTCCGCCTCCGAGGCGCTCAGGGGTCGCACCTGCCAGCCCCGGGCCTGGGCGTAACGCTCGTACATGCGGGCCAGATCCCCTGCCCACAGGGCCGCCTCATCGCCCCCCGCCCCGGCGCGGATCTCCACCATCACGCTGCGCTCATCGCGGGGATCCCGCGGCAGCAGGGCGAGGGTGAGCCGCTGCCGAAGCGCGGCCAGGCTCCCCTCCAGGCTGCGGAACTCTTCGGCAGCCAGCTGCGCCATCTCCTCCGCCTCCGCCGAACCCCGCGGCTCACGCAGCAGCGCCTGCGCCTCCTGCTGCTCCCGCTCCCAGCGCTCCAGCTGCTGGGCGTCGCGCACGATCGGCTCCAGCCGCGAGCGCTCCCGGGCCAGGTGCTGCAGCTGGGCCGGATCCGCCGCCACCGCTGGATCCGCCAGCTGGCGCTCCAGCACCGCAAAGGCCTGGCAGGTGGCCTCTAGTCGGTCACGCAGCAGGGCGGGATCCATCGGCAAGGGCGGAGGGCGGGGTTGGAGCCAGCAAAAAGCCGGATGCCCGTGGGCATCCGGCCGGAGGAACCACAGGGCGGCTCAGGCTTTGTCGGTGGCGGCGGCCTTGTCGGCGGCGGCGGCCTTCTCAGCGGCGTTCGGCTTGCTGGGGCCGGTGGCCTTGTCGGCGCCGCCCATGCCGTACTTGCGCATGAAGCGGTCGACGCGACCCTCGGTGTCGAGGATTTTCTGGGTGCCGGTGTAGAAGGGGTGGTTGCCGCTCCACACGTCGACGTGGATCTCGGGCTGGGTGGAGCCGGTGGTCATCACCACCTCCCCGTTGCAGATCACCTTGGCGTCGGGGTACCAGGTGGGATGGATGTCGGGCTTCGGCATGGCGGAAGGCGCAGGTGAGCGCAGGAACGGGAAGGGGCTAAAAACGTCGGTTTGGAGGTGGGCTCAGCGCTTGGAGAACTGGGGCGCCTTGCGGGCCTTCTTCAGGCCGTACTTGCGACGCTCCTTAGCGCGGGGGTCACGGCTGAGGTGGCCTTCCACCTTCAGCGGTTTGCGGTTGTCGGGGGAGAGGTCGCACAAAGCCCGGGCCGCCCCCTGCTTGATTGCGTCGGCTTGGCCGGTGAGGCCGCCGCCGCGCACGTTCACCAGCAGGTCGTATTGGCCTTCGAGGCCGAGGGTCTGCAGGGGGGCCTTCACCGCCGCCAGGTAAACGGGGTTGTAGTTGAGATAGTTGTCGCCGGGGCGGCCGTTGATCGTGACGCCACCGGTGCCAGGCACCACGCGGACGCGGGCCACGGCGGTCTTGCGGCGGCCGGTGCCCCAGTAGACGACGCGGTTGGAGGAGCTGGTCATCGGAGGGCGGAGGCGGCGGGATCGAGGGCGAGGGGCTGGGGCTGCTGGGCGGCGTGGGGGTGCTCAGGCCCGCGGTACACCTTCAGCTTGCGGAACAGCTGGCGGCCGAGGGTGTTGTGGGGAAGCATGCCCTTGATCGCCTTCTCCACGATCCGCTCCGGCAGACGGCTCTGCAGGTGGGCGAAGGTTTCGGTCTTCATGCCGCCGGGACGTCCGGAATGGCGGCGGTAGAGCTTCTGGGTGTCCTTGTTGCCACTGACCCGCACCTTCTCGGCGTTGATCACCACCACGAAATCCCCCGTGTCGAGGTGGGGGGTATAGGTGGGCTTGTTCTTTCCCCGGAGCACGCGCGCCACCTCCGTGGCGAGGCGACCGAGGGTCTGGTCCGCCGCGTCCACCAGGTACCACTGGCGATCGAGCGTTTCGGGAGAGGGCAGGGTTGTCTTGTTCATTGCGCCTGTGCGGCAGCGGCTGGCCGGCTGTTTGAAAGGCCCATCCGGGCGGATCGCCGGAGATGGGAC
Organism: Cyanobium sp.; assembly: GCA_044352045.1. GTDB lineage: Bacteria > Cyanobacteriota > Cyanobacteriia > PCC-6307 > Cyanobiaceae > Cyanobium. The sequence continues at coordinate 3,513 of JBILEP010000188.1, forward strand.
GCGGACGGTGACGGGACGGACAGTGACGGAGGCGGCGGAAGGGTTCCGGCAGCCCTGGGGCACCGTCAATCTCTTCCGACCCTACATCGCGGCCCTATCGCGTCGGATCGCCGGCTTCGAAGGCTGCTGCGGAGGATGCTGCAGAGGGTGGATCGGGCGATTCCAAACGAAATCGCGGCTGGCAATCATACCAGGCGCCCACCGGGAAGATCGGCTCCCGGTAGCCCACCCGCAGCAGGCAGAGCCCCTGGGGCGGTGCCGCCTCCTTGACGTCGGCGCGGGCGCGCTCTTGCCAGCGGCGGCGAAACTCCTCCGGCTCCAGCCGCCCCTCCCCCAGGGCCACCAGCTGGCCCATCAGCAGCCGCACCATGCCGTAGAGGAAACCGCTGGCCTGCACCTCCACCACCAGCAGGTCCCCCTGGCGCTCCAGACTCACCTCCTGCACGGTGGTGACCGCATGGGCGCGACGGCTGCCGGCCCGCTGGTAGGCGCCGAAATCGTGCTCACCCCGCAACTCTCGCAGCGCCGCCGCCATGGGGCCCTCGTCCAGGCGCACGCTGTAGCGGTGCCAGCTCCAGGGGGCCAAGAACAGGTTCGGCGCCCGACCGTTGTAGATCGTGTAGCGATAGCGGCGGTACTGGGCCGAAAAGCAGGCATGCCAGTCAGGCGCTACCTCCGCCGCGGCCCGCACCCGGATCGTGGCGGGCAGCCGGCCGTTGAGGGCCTGGGGCCAGCGCGAGGCGGGGATCGGACCGGCCGCATCGAAGTGAACCACCTGGGCCGCCGCGTGCACGCCAGCGTCAGTGCGGCCGGCGGCGAAGCTGCGCAAGGGCCGGGCCGGATCGAGGGCCGCCAGGGCCTCCTCCAGACACGACTGCACGGTGGCCAGATTCCGCTGGCGCTGCCAGCCATGGAAGGCGGCCCCGTCGTACTGCAGACAGAGGGCGATGCGCCGCCGTCCCTGGGGCGCGCCATAGGCCGAGGAGAGGCTCAGACCAGTTCGATGATCGCCATCTCGGCGTTGTCACCGCGACGACGCACTGTGCGCACGATGCGGGTGTAGCCGCCGTTGCGGTCGCCGTAGCGGCCCTGGGCCTTGTCAAACAGGGTGTGC
>JBILEP010000189.1:0-4615 GCA_044352045.1 Cyanobium sp.
CTCCAGATCACCGACCCGGAGCATGGTGTGGAGCAGGCGCATGGCGACCAACCGCTGCCGCCATTCTGACGAGGGGAGCCCGCACCGGTAGGCAGGGGCACAGAAGGGTGGGGAGGGACGGCCCATAGGATCCCTCGGTGCCGCTGCCGCCCTGTGTACGACTCCCTCGACCTGGTGATCGATTCGATCGTGGCCCGGGAGGTGCTCGATTCCCGCGGCACCCCCACGGTGGAGGCCGAGGTGTATCTGGAGGGCGGCGCCTTCGGGCGGGCGATCGTGCCCAGCGGCGCCAGCACCGGCGCCCATGAGGCCCATGAGCTGCGGGACGGCGGCAAGCCCTACTTCGGCAAGGGGGTGCGCCAGGCGGTGGAGAACGTGGAGGAGCGGATCGCGCCGGCCCTCTGCGGCCTCAGCGCCCTCGACCAGGCAGCCGTGGACGCTGCCATGCGCGAACTGGACGGCAGCGACAACAAATCAGCCCTGGGCGCCAACGCGATCCTGGCGGTGAGCCTGGCCACCGCCCACGCCGCCGCCAAGGCCCTCAACCTGCCCCTCTACCGCTACCTGGGCGGGCCGCTGGCCAACCTGCTGCCGGTGCCGCTGATGAATGTGATCAACGGCGGCGCCCACGCCTCCAACAGCCTCGACTTCCAGGAGTTCATGATCGTGCCCCACGGCGCCGGCAGCTTCCGGGAGGCGCTGCGCATGGGCGCCGAGGTGTTCCACACCCTCAAGGGTCTGCTCAAGGAGCGGGGCATGAGCACCGCCGTGGGCGATGAGGGCGGCTTCGCTCCGGATCTCGGCAACGACGAGGCCGGCGACATCCTGGTGCAGGCGATCGAGAAGGCCGGCTACCGCCCCGGCGACCAGATCTCCCTGGCCCTGGATGTGGCCAGCACGGAGTTTTACAAGGACGGCCGCTATGCCTTCGGCGGCGGCAGCTACAGCGGCGCCGAGATGGTGGAGGAGCTGGCCAAGCTCGTGAGCCGCTATCCGATCGTCTCGATCGAGGATGGCGTGGCGGAGGACGACTGGGAGAGCTGGGCCCTGCTCACCGAGAAGCTGGGGCGCAACGTGCAGCTGGTGGGCGACGACCTGTTCGTCACCAATGTGACGCGACTGCAGCAGGGCATCGACCGGGGGGTGGCCAACTCGATCCTGATCAAGGTGAACCAGATCGGCTCCCTCACCGAAACCCTGCAGGCGATCGACCTGGCGGGCCGGGCTGGCTACACGAGCGTGATCAGCCACCGCAGCGGCGAAACCGAGGACGTGACCATCGCCGACCTGGCGGTGGCCACCCGCGCCGGCCAGATCAAGACCGGCTCCCTCAGCCGCAGCGACCGGGTGGCGAAGTACAACCAGCTGCTGCGCATCGAGGATGAGCTCGGCAGCCAGGCCGTCTACGCCGGCGTCGACGACCGGGGGCCGCGCGGGCGCGGCTGAGGGCAGCCTGGACACCACCGCCCTGGAGCCAGAAGATCTGCTGATCTTCCTGCACATCCCCAAGACCGGCGGCAGTTCGCTGGAGCGGGCGCTGGTGGAGCAGCTCCCGCCGGAGGCCAGCCTGCGGCTGTATGGGGCCGACCGCACCGCTGAGCAGATCCGCGGGCAGGTGGATGGCCTGGGGGGCGCCGCGCGGCGGCGGTTGCGGCTGCTGACGGGCCACCAGGTGTGGTTCGGCATCCATCGCCTGTTCCCGGAACGGCGGCCGCGCTACGTCACCTGGCTGCGGGATCCGGTGGCCCGGGTGCTCTCCAACTACTGGAAGATCCGGCGCCAGCCGAGCCATCACCTGCACGGGCGGCTGCAGGACCTCGAGCCGATCCAGGGTCTGGAGGTCTTTCTGAGCGGCCGGCTGACGCCGGTGGTGCTGAACCACATGACAGTCTTCCTGGGCCGCACGGGCACCGTCGGCGGGCATGACGAGGCGCTCTGCAGCCCATGGGACCGGGAGCTGCTGGAGCGGGCCCTCGCCCACCTGCGCGACTTCTGGTTCATCGGCCTGCAGGAGAGCTACGCCACGGACCTGGCCCAGCTGGGGGAGCGCCTGGGGGTGGAGCTGCGGGAGCATCAGGTGCATCGCGCGCCGACACCGGGCGGCGGTCAGGCCCCGGTGCCTCTGCCGCTGCTGGAGGCCTGCGCCGCCCAGAACCGGATGGATGCGCTGCTCTTCCACGCCGCGGTGCTGCAACGGAGTGGTCAGCGGCCGCCCCGGGTGCCCCTGCGGCTGGCTGAAGGGGGTCGGGATGGCGAACCGCGGCAATCCTGAAGGAAAGGCGAGGGCCCCGGATCTGCACGGCGGGCCTGGCCATGGTGAGTGCGATCTTTCTGCTCCCTGCGCTCGATGGCACTCCTCGATGACCTCATCGGCGGTGTGATGACCGCCGTGGCCGGCGATAAAGCGCCCGTCCTCAACCAGTTCCTCCAGGACAACGGCGGCGTCAACGGCCTGGCCCAGAAGTTTCAGAGCGGTGGGGCCGGAGAGGTGTTCAGCAGCTGGGTGAGCACCGGCGAGAACAAGGCGATCGCGGCCGAAACGATCCAGCAGGTGCTCGGCAGCGGCCAGGTGCAGCAGCTGGCCCAGACGATGGGTCTCGATCCCCAGCAGACCTCCGACTTCATCGCCAAGGCGCTGCCCCAGGTGATCGACAAGCTCACCCCCAGCGGCGCCATCGAGTGAGCGGCTAGGGCAGCTGCCCCGGCAACTGGTCGATGCGGCCGTCGCGCTTGAGGCGGCCCTGGAGCTTGAGCCAGCCCAGGCCCACCGGCAGCCCGATCGCCAACGGAATGGCGGTGAGCACCGGCCGGCTGCTGGCGGCCAGCAGGGCCGCCGCCACCGCCAGGCCGCCCAGCAGGAACGACTGACCGGCGCTCTGCTGCGCCAGGGCGAGGCGCCGCAGCAGGCGGTCGGTTTCGCCGGCCCGGATCTGCACCTGCAGGTCGCCCTGCTCGATGCGGGCGAGGCTCTCATCAAGCCGGCGCGGGATGCCCAGGGCGCGACTGCCCACCTGGGCCGCCTGGCGGGAGATCTCGTTCAGCAGGTCGTTGGGGCCGTTTCCACCAGCGGTCATCAGGGGCAGCAGGTAGGGGCGGGCGATCGCCATCAGACTAAAGGCCGGATCGAGGCTGCGGCCCACCCCCTCGAAGGTGGAGAGGGCCCGCATCACGAAGATCAGCTCCGGCGGCAGGCGGAAGGGCTGGCCGTAGACCAGGTCGTAGAGATCGCCGGAGAGCTTCTCCAGCACGTTGGCGGAGAAGGGGGGGGTGAGGGCCTCGTTGAGCATCAGCCGCACCAGGCGGCGCACCGGGCCCGGATCGATGCCGGCGGCGATCACCCCGGCCTGCTGCAGCTCTTCCACCAGGCCAGCGGCATCCCGGCCGGCGGCGGCCCGCACCATCCGGCCGATGCGGCTGCGCAGCCGCTCGGAGATCTGGCCCATCATCCCGAAGTCGTAGTAGATGAGGGCGCCGTCGGCGGCCACCGCCAGGTTGCCGGGGTGGGGATCGGCGTGGAAGAAGCCGAAGCGCACCAGCTGCTGCAGGTAGCTGGCGGCCCCCTTCTCCGCGACCGCCGCCGGCTCGATGCCCGCCGCCAGCAGGGCGGGACGGTCGGTGATCTTGATGCCCGGCAGGTAGTCGAGGCAGAGCACCCGCCGGGAGCTCAGCTCCCAGATCACCGCCGGGATGCGGATGCCGGGATCATCGAGGAACTGCTGGCGGAAGCGGGCCGCGTGTTCGGCCTCCAGGCGGAAATCGAGTTCGCGCAGGAGCACGCGGCGGCACTCCTTGGCGATCCCCACCCAGTCGCGGCCCTGCCCCCAGCGGGGATGGCGCTGCACCGCGGCGGCCACCTGCTGCAGCACCTCCAGATCGAGCCGGAACAGGCGTTCCAGCCCCGGCCGCTGCACCTTGAACACCACCTGCCGGCCGCTGCGCAGGCTGGCGCGATGCACCTGGGCGAGGCTGGCGGAGCCGAGCGGTTCGGGGGCGAGGTCGATGATCTCGGCCCGGCGCTCCCCCATCTCCTGCTCGAGGATCGACTCCACCACCGCGAAGGGGAAGGCGGGCACCCGATCCTGCAGGTGGGCCAGTTCCTCCACCACATCCGCCGGCAGCACGTCGGGGCGGGCGGAGAGCAGCTGGCCGAGCTTGATGAAGGCGGAGCCCAGCTCCAGGAAGCGGGCGGTGAGCCAGCGGGCGCGGCGTCGCTGGCGGGCGGCGAGGCGCTCCTGGCTGAAGCCGCCGGGGTAGCTCCAACGGCGGCGATCCCACCACAGTCCCGCCACCAGAGCCAGGGCCAGCCACCAGATGCGCAGGGGACGGGTCAGCCGCGCCAGCCGCCCCAGTCCGGAGGGAGCGGCCATCAGGAGCGCTGGGCGGAGCCGCCGCCGGGGGGCTGCTCCAGACGGCGGGAGAGCTCCGCCACCCGCGCCCGCAGGGCATCGATCTGATCCTGGGGATCGGGGCTTGACCCGGAGGAGGCGCCGGGGGCGGTCGCCACCGGCGAGGCGTCATCCATGCCTTCACCCCGCTCCAGCCGCTCCGCCTCGCGCTCCACCTCCTCGCGGAACAGGTCGAGCTCCTCCCGCAGGCGGCGCGGCGCATCCTGGGC
>JBILEP010000190.1:0-4610 GCA_044352045.1 Cyanobium sp.
TGAGGCTCACCCAGGCCGCCAGGCCCAGTTCAAACGGGTTGACCTCCTCGTTCAGCTCCGCCGGCGCCGCCGGCTCCCCGCGGGCAATCCGCAGCCGCTCTGCCTCCACGGCCGCCAGCGCCGGCCGAGCCGCCAGGTCGGCGGGCAGGGGGGCTCCGGCGGGCAGCAGCAGCGCGCCGCCCTCCAGGCGCCAGCCCGCCGCCTCGCCCAGGGCCTGCCAGCTCCCCCCAGCCGGCGGTGGCGCCAACTCGGCGGGTTCCAGCCACAGCCCCGGCTGCAGCGACCCCAGCCGCACATCGTCGGCGGGGAAGAGCACCCGATCGAAGGCCGCCCGCACCGCGGTGGCGTCGCCGGCATGGATCGCCAGCCAGGCGCCCTGGTCATCGATCAGCACCTCCGCCAGCGCCCGCAGCCGGCCCGTGGCCGTCAGGCAGCAGGTGCGGCGCCAGGATCCAGGGGGAGCGAGGGCCAGGTCCTGGCTCGTCTGGCCATGCAGGAAGCGGCGGCTGTCGGGGCCCTCCAGCCGCAGCAGGCTGACGGGCTTCTCCAGCCGCGCCGGAGCGGCGGGGCGCCAGGCCCAGGGATCGGGAGCGGGGGCGGCGGCGGCCACCTCCTCGAGCAGGAACAGGCTGGCGAGTGACAGGCCCTCCGCCTCCATCGCCTGCCGGCCCCCCTCCTGTCGATCCACAATCGCCACCACCCGCTCCACCCGGTAGCCCGCCTCCCGCAGCTGGCGCACCGCCAGCAGGGCCGAGCCGCCGGTGGTGACCACGTCTTCGAGCACCGTGATGCGGCTGCCGGCGCAGGGCAGCGGCCCCTCAAGCCAGGCGCCGGTGCCGTGCCCCTTGGCCTGCTTGCGCACGATCAGGGCATCGAGCGGCCGCCCCCGCAGGGCGGCGGCCATGGCGACGGCGCTCACCAGCGGATCGGCGCCCAGGGTGAGGCCGGCCACCGCCGCCGCGTCGTCCTCCACCATCGCCAGCATCTGCTCCCCCAGCAGGGCCAGGCCGCTGCCACTGAGGCTGACGGGCTTGCAGTTGACGTAGTGGGGGCTCTGGCGACCGGAGGCCAGGGTGAACAACCCCCGGCGGTACGCCCGTTCCGCCAGCAGGGTGAGCAACAGGGCGCGGCGTCCGGCGGAATCGGCGGGCAGGGAGGGCATGGCCGGGGGGCTGGGGGTGGGAAACGGGTGCCAGTCCCGCTAGTTTGCGGGTTACCTGCCGCTGTGGCCGCCGAGTCTGCCGTCGCAGCCTTCACCATCGCTGCGTTCACCGTCGCCGCGTTCACCGTCACCGCGTCCATCGATGAATCGTTTCTGTTCCCACCTCGCCGCCAGCGGCCTTGCCCTTTGCGGCCTTGGTGTGGCAAGCCTGCCCGCCGAAGCCCTCGACACCCCCGGTCCTGTGGTCTGCACCACCACCCTGGAGGCCCCGGCGATGGTGCGCCGGGGCACGATGAGCGCTCCGGTGGAGGTCACCCGCTGCGGCGTCGTCCGCACCGCCTCTGAGCTGGTCACCGACCGCTACTACTCCTGGCGCGCCCCCTACGCCCGGGGTGTCGGCGTGGTCAACCAGATCACCGACCTGTTCGGCATCGCCATGGGCGGGGGCCGGGAGGGCAACCGGGTGATGGGCCTCGGCTTCCCCGATCAGGGCATCACCTGGGACGGCAGCGCCATCGAGAACACCGCCGCCTGGCTTCTTGATCAGCAATCCCCGAGCCTGCCCCTGCGCACCGGTGACCTGCCGAGCCTCTTCGGCGGCAGCGTGGCGGATCCGGCCCGCACCGCCACCTGCCCCGTGGCCGATCAGCCGGGCTGCGGCGCCCCCCTCAGCGGCTCCCAGGAGGGGTACAGCCGCCCTTACCCGTCCACCCGGGGTCTGTGGTAACTCCGGATCGCCGGCCGGCGACGGGGGCCTAGCCATCTGGTGAAGGCAGCGAACTCATAATTCGCCGTAGGTGGGTTCGATCCCCACGGCCCCCATTCCCCACCGTCCGCCCCGGACGACCGCCACCGATCCCCTCCATGCGATTCCTGGCGCTGGCTGTGCTGCTGGCCCTGATGGCCTTCTTCGCCGCCGGGGAGTTCGCCCTGATCCGCCTGCGACCCAGCCGGGTGCAGCAATTGCTCGAGGATGGAGAAGCCGGCGCCCGCGCCGTGGCGCGCTTGCAACAACGCCTGCGCCGGGTGCTCGTGGCCACCCAGCTGGGGGCGGTTCTGGCCCTGCTGGCGATCGGCTGGATCGGTCGCAGCGTGGCGGCGGAGCTGATGGGGAGCCTGGGGCGGGGTGACCTGCGGGCCTGGTTCAACCTGGGGGTGTTCCTGCTGCTGGCGTTGCTCGCCACCGTGATCGGCGGCCTGCTGCCCAAGGCGTGGGTGTTGCACCGCCCCGAGCCTTCCGCCCTGCGCCTGGCGCCGCTGCTGGAGTCGCTCACCCGCACCCTGGCGCCCCTGCTGCTGCTCATCGAGCGCCTCAGCGGCGTGCTGCTGCGCCTGCTCGGCCTCCCCCGCAACTGGGACGAGCTGGTGCCGGTGCTCTCCGCCGGCGAACTGGAAACCCTGATCGAGAGCGGCAACGTCACTGGGCTGATGCCCGATGAGCGCAGCATTCTGGAGGGCGTGTTCTCCCTGCGTGACACCCTGGTGCGCGAGGTGATGGTGCCCCGCTCGGGCATGGTCACCCTGCCGGTGGAGGTGAGCTTCGCCGGGATGATGGACGCGGTTCACGCCAGCCAGCACGCCCGCTTCCCCGTGATCGGCACGTCGCTCGACGACGTGCGCGGCCTGCTTGATCTGCGCCGCCTCGCCGAGCCCATCGCCCGGGGCGACCTGCGGCCGGAATCGCCACTGGAGCCCTATCTGGTGGAGGTGGCGCGGGTGCAGGAGAGCGCCTCCCTGGCCGACCTGCTTCCCCTGATCCGCAGCGGCAAACCCCTGCTGATCGTGGTGGATGAGCATGGCGGCACGGAGGGGCTGGTCACCGTGGCCGACCTGACTGGTGAAATCGTCGGCGAGGACGAGAACCCGCTGGAGGCGGCGGAGGATCTGCAGCCCCTGGTGGAGGGGGGCTGGTCGGTGGCCGGCCACCTGGAGATCTTCGAGCTGAATCGCCAGCTCGGCCTGCGGCTGCCGGAGGCCGAGGGCCATCACACCTTGGCGGGCTTCCTCCTGGAGCGCCTGCAGCACATCCCGGCGCCGGGAGAAGGCCTGCGCTGGAAGGGCTTCCGCTTCGAAGTGCTGCTCATGGACGGCCCGCGCATCGAGCGGGTGCGGATCCTGCCGATCCAGGGGGATGGGGCCGCTTGAGGGCCGGCGGCCCGCCACGCCGCCGAGCTCCGGCGCGATCGCCGATAATCACGAGGCTCCTGTGGAACCTTCGCCCATGAACCCTGTCCGCGTCGGGGTCATCGGCATCGGCAACATGGGCTGGCACCATGCGCGCGTGCTCAGCCTGCTGCGGGATGCCGACCTGGTGGGGGTGGCCGATCCAGCCGCCAGCCGCGGTCAACTGGCGGTGGAACAGTTCGGCTGCCGCTGGTTCGCGGATTACCGCGAGATGCTCAGCGAGGTGGAGGCGGTCTGCATCGCAGTGCCCACCCTGCTGCACCACCGGGTTGGACTGGGCTGCCTGGAGGCCGGCGCCCATGTGCTGATCGAGAAGCCGATCGCCGCCACCCAGGAGGAGGCCGCCGACCTGATCCGGGCGGCGGAAACAGCGGGCCGGCTGCTGCAGGTGGGCCACATCGAGCGCTTCAACCCCGCCTTCCGCGAACTGCTCAAGGTGGTGGGGGGCGAGGAGATCGTGGTGCTGGAAGCCCGGCGCCACAGTCCCAACCCCGACCGGGCGAACGATGTGTCCGTAGTGCTGGATCTGATGATCCACGACATCGACCTGGTGCTGGAGCTGGCGGCCGCCCCGGTGGTGCGCCTGGCCGCCGCCGGTGGCCGCAGCAGCGAGGGGCCGATCGATTACGTGAATGCCACCCTGGCCTTCGCCAATGGCGTGGTGGCCAGCCTGACGGCCAGCAAGATGGCGCACCGCAAGGTGCGGCGGCTGTACACCCACTGCCGCAACAGCTTGATGGAAACCGATTTCCTCAACCACAACCTGCGTATCCACCGCCGCTCCCACGGCTCCTTCAGCGCCGATCACGGCGAGCTGGTGTACCGCAACGATGGCTTCATCGAGGAGGTGAGCACCACTTCCATCGAACCGCTCTACGCCGAGCTGGAACACTTCCTGCGCTGCGTTCGCGGCGAGGAAACACCCGCCGTGGATGGCCTACAGGCCTCCCGGGCCCTGCAGCTGGCCGACCTGATCGAGCAGTGCGTTGAACAACCCAACCTCTGCATGGCGCTCGACGCCCCGATCTGAAGCTCAGCGGGGAGGACGCGGGAGCGACGGCAGCCAGCCCCAAGACGAAGCCAAAGCCATGCGATCAGAAAAATTGGACTCATGTTTTCAGCCATTTTAGGCAATCAGCCGGCGACCTGTCTGTTATCGCCATGCCAAAGCTTGGCCGTCAACAAAAACGGTTCAGCCCCAAAATAGCATCCAAATTACGACTATTTCTGCGCTACTTTTTTGCAACTCACTCGTTAGCCCTGC
>JBILEP010000191.1:0-4605 GCA_044352045.1 Cyanobium sp.
CCAACTCCGCTGAGGCCATCCCGGTCACCGTCAACGGCACTACTTACAATGTGACTTCTTTTTCTGGCACGTACAGCGCGAACACCTCAAAATTCAATACACTCGCCAACAATGGCATGATGCCTTGGTGGGGGAATGAAAGTCTCGCCGAACAGTTTGCAACTGCAGTTGGCGCTAGCCTAGGGACCCCAATATTTAACACATACGGACCATCGTTCGCCCGCAACCTCAACAATGCAGGTTTTGCTGTTTATGTTATGGGTGAAGTATTTTGGCCTCAAAACTCATCTGTGAATAACTTTGGCTTTACAACCCTTGAATCAGGTACTTATGCAATAGCCACCCTCGCCCCTCCCCCTGCTGGCGTGCCCGGTCCACTCCCTCTCTTCGGCGTCGCCGCTGCCTTCGGCATGAGCCGCCGCCTGCGTCGCAAGATTCAGCTGGGAGGCTGAGCATTTTCTCAGCTCAACTCTTCCGGTTGCACCGCCGCCGTGGCTCCTGCGGGAGCTCGGCGGTTTTTTATGGGCTCATCAGCCCCGCCCGGCGCCGCAGGGCCGGATCAGCTGGCGTGCCCAACCACCGCACGCAGCTGAGCATCAGCAAGGATCCACTGGCCTCCTTCGGGGTCGACCTCAACCCAGCAACCTCGCTGTATCCCTTGCCTAGGCAGATCCTATACGCCGCAGGGGTTCCTAGGGAGGCTCTGGAAAACAGCTGACATGGTCCGCACGAAGCGGCGCGGTCCTTGGCGGGGCCTGAAGTGCTGCGGCTGAAATCTGGGTTTTCCAGGTCTTCCTTAGAATGCGGCAGAAGCTTCGCCTGAGCATGTGGGCAAAGCCATGCCTTGGCAGCCACTCTTTTATCCATCGGCTCCAGTCGTTGCGGATCTTGCAGATCCTCCCAGCGCCAAGTCAAAAAGCCTGCACTTGTTCCGCCGCTCGCTTCAGCCAATCGCGAAAAATACTATGCGAAATTACCCATACGTCAACGCTCTTGGTCCCTCACTTAATGCTGTAGCGAATGCACTCGCGGCACAACGGCAACATTGTTCCCCACTCGTAATCCACCACCATTCCTAAACTCCTGCCAATCGCCCGAGGCCTGGCAAGGCTCGAGCACCTCAGTCACAACGTTCAGAGCCTCCACCCGCAGGTCACACGCTCGTTCACTCCCCGCTCCCCGCTCCGCGCTCCCAGCCCATGCCAATGGCATAACGGCCCCTGGCCGCCGCCGATCGGCAGCGACCGCCGCAGCGCCCCCTCCACGAAGGCCTTGGCCTCCAGCACCGCCGCCTCCAGCTCCAGTCCAAGCGCCCGGCCGGCGGTGATCGCCGCCCCCAGCGTGCAGCCGCTGCCGTGGGTGTGGGGCGTCTCGATGGGCGCGTGCTCCAGCCAGCGGCCCGGGCTGTCGTGCCGCAGCAGGTAGTCGCGGCCGCGCAGCTCCGCCAGTCCGCCCCCCTTGATCAACACCGCCCTCGGCCCCGCCGCCGGGCCCGTGCCGCCACCGGCCGCGCCCGCCAGCAGCCGCTCCGCCGCCCGCTCCACGTCCGCCGCGCCCTCGATCGCCAGACCGGTGAGCAGCCTGGCCTCGTGCAGGTTGGGGGTGAGTAGCTCCGCCTGGGGCAGTAGGCAGCGGCGATAGGCCTCGATCGCCCCCGCCTCCAGCAGCACCGCCCCCGCCCGCGACACCATCACCGGATCAATCAGCTTCGGGATCGCCAGCGGCGCGATCGCCGCGGCGGTGGCCTCGATCAGCGCCTGGTTGAGCAGCATCCCGGTCTTCAGCGCCCCCACCGCCAGGTCGCTCACCACCGCCTCGATCTGGGCCGTGAGCGCCTCCGGCGGCAGGGCATCCACCCGGCTCACCCCCAGGGTGTTCTGGGCCGTCACGCAGCTGATCGCCGAGCAGCCATGCACCCCCAGCGCCGTGAAGGTTTTCAGGTCGGCCTGGATGCCGGCGCCGCCGCCGGAATCGCTGCCGCCGATGGTGAGGGCGATGGCCGGACCCTTGGGGGTGGGGCTGGACATGGGGCAGGGTGCGATCAGCCCCTTCCTACCGTGGCTGGTGGCTTATCGCGCCTCGCCATTCAGCAGGGCCATGCCGATCACCACCAGCACAATCGCCCCCGCCTTCGCCCACGACACACTTTCCCTGAACAGGAGATAGCCAAACAACACCGCAAATAACGACTCCAACCCCAGCACCAGCACATAGGCGATGCCCAGCTCCGCTTCCCGCATCATCACCATCTGGAACGTGGCGCCCACCAGGAAGAACACATAGGTGGCCAAGGCAGGCTTCAGGTTGGCCGTCCCTTGGAAATAATTGGCGTACTTCATAAAGATGCCGCCGACCGCGAAACTGCAGGAGGCCAGGAGAGCAAAGAGGAAGTTCATCAGATCGCGATCGTCGCCACCAGGTCGGGGGCGAATCGCATCCTCCCCTATTGCCGCGCCAGCACCTCCCGGATGCGCGCCTCCTGGTCCTCGATCGGCGTGCCGCTCACATCCACCAGCGCCCGCTGGATCAGGCCCGGCCACGGGAACGGTGGGTTGTAGTCCGGCACCGCCGGCGAGCCCGAGTCCTGACCCACCATCACCCCGGCGGCCAGGCCCAGGCTCAGCGGAATCGTCACCGGCAGGTCGCCCGCGCCCACCGGCGCGCCATCCACAAACAGGGTGATGTGGGCAGGCGTGCCCTTGCCCGCCGCCAGATCCGCCGGGCCCGTGGGCTGGAATTCCACGCTCAGCACGTGGTGGCCTGCCGGCAGGGCGCTGGTGGCGCGCACATAGAAATAGCTGTCGGCCACGTAGTTGTAGCCATAGGTGAACACGCCCTCCAGCACATAGATCGAGAAGCCGCCATCATTGCCGCCCATGCTGAACAGCACCCCATCGGCGCTGCCCTCGGGAATCTCCACCTCCAGCGAAATGCTATGGGGCCGGTTGAGCACCCGCGGCGCCACGTTGCCAGGCACCATCTGGGTGCCCGGGTAATAGATGTAGCGCTGCCGATCCGGCGCGATCTGGGGCCGCTCGATCGCAAAGCGCAGGGTGGTGCGGCTGTCGATCGGCAACACATTGTATTTGCCGGCTTCCACATACCACATGCCGATCATGGCAATCAGTCGCTCCCGCTCGCTCTCGGCAAGATTTCGCGTTTCGGCGAAATCCTCCTGCAGGTTGTAGAGCTCCCAGCCGTGGGCATCGAGCTGGATCAGTTGGTCGTAGCTGATCGGATCGCCGAAGCGGTGCGCGCTTTCCGCATAGGCCGGCCCCGGCCAGGGGCACACCGCCCGCCAGCCATCGTGATACAGGGAGCGATGGCCCAACATCTCGAAATACTGGCTGATGTGCTGGCTGGGCGCCGCCGCATCGGCGAAGCAGGACAGCAGCGACACCCCCTCGATCGGGCTCTGGCTTACCCCCTTGATCGTGGCCGGGGCCTCCAGACCCAGGGCCTCCAGCACCGTGGGCACCATGTCGATCGCATGGCAATACTGGCTGCGGATCTCGCCGCGGGCGGCGATGCCCTTCGGCCAGCTCACCAGGAAGGGATCGCTCGTGCCGCCCCGGTAGGTCTCCCGCTTCCAGCGCCGGAAAGGCGTGTTGCCGGCATGGGTCCAGCCCCAGGGGTAGTGGTTGAAGTACTTGGGGCTGCCGATGTCGTCAATGGCCGCCAGGTTCTGTTCGAGGTTCTCCGGCACATTGTTGAAGAACTTGCCCTCATTCACCGACCCCGTCGGTCCGCCTTCGGCGCTGGCGCCGTTGTCGGAGATCAGCATGATCAGGGTGTTGTCGTATTCACCGATCCGCTTGAGGAAGGCGATCAGCTCGCCGATGTAATGGTCGGTGTGCTCCAGGAAGCCGGCGAACACCTCCATCATCCGGGCATATAGCCGCTTCTCCTGGGCCGACAACCCCTCCCAATCCGGCACATCGGGGTCGTGGCGGGAGAGCACCGTCGTGGCGGGGATCACCCCCAGCTCCTTCTGACGCGCGAACACCTGCTCCCGATAGGCATCCCAGCCGCCATCGAACTGGCCCTTGTAGCGGTCGGCCCATTCCTTCGGCACGTGGTGCGGCGCGTGCATGGCGCCGGTGCAGAAATACATGAAAAATGGCTTGTTCGGCGCCACCTGCTTGGCATCGGCGATCATCCCCTTCGCCTTGTTCACCAGATCCGGGGTGAGGTGATACCCCTGCTCCGGCGTGGTCGGCGGCTCCACCTGGTGGTTGTCGGCCACCAGCTCGGGGTAGTACTGGTGCGTGTCGCCCCCCAGGAAGCCGTAATAGCGCTCGAAGCCCCGGCCCAGCGGCCAGCGGTCATAGGGGCCGGCCGCGGACGTCTGCTCCGCCGGGGTGAGGTGCCACTTGCCCACCGCGTAGGTGTTGTAGCCCTGCTCCAGCAGCATCTCCGAGAGGAAGCCGTTGGCGAAGGGGATGATGCCGTTCGACCCCGGGAAGCCCGTGGACCCCTCGGTGATGCAGGCCATGCCGTTGGAGTGGTGGTTGCGGCCCGTGAGCATGCAGGAGCGCGACGGCGAGCAGAGCGCCGTGGTGTGCATGTTGTTGAACAGCAGGCCATCGGCCGCCAGGGCGTCCA
>JBILEP010000192.1:0-4589 GCA_044352045.1 Cyanobium sp.
GCTGCCGCCACGGCCCCTCGCCAGCGCCAACGAGCCCGCGCCCGCGGCCGTCTCCCCCTTCCCCCCCGGCCGCACGATCGCCCTGCAGGTGATCCCCTTCCAGGAATGAGCGTTTGTAGCGGAGGCGACCAGTTGACGGGCCGGCCTGCACCCCCTTCCGCCGCCGGCTCCATCCTTTTATCTTTTGGGGGTGAGGAGTGCTGGCGCTCTTTCAGGGTCGAAACGAGGAAAGACTCCTGAAATCGCCAAAACACAAAAGCCCTGCCGTTGGCGGGGCTTTTTTGTGCGCGCCGCCGGCAGGGCCATGGGGGATCGGACGGTGGGCCACCCCGGCTGGGGCGGCCCGCCAGGGCTCACTTGATGGTGATCTTGCCGCCGACCTCCTCGATCGCCTTCTTGAGGGTTTCGGCCTCCTGCTTGGAGATGCCCTCCTTGACGGCCTTGGGAGCGGCCTCGACGAGAGCCTTGGCCTCGCCCAGGCCGAGGCCGG
This sequence comes from Cyanobium sp., assembly GCA_044352045.1. Lineage (GTDB taxonomy): Bacteria > Cyanobacteriota > Cyanobacteriia > PCC-6307 > Cyanobiaceae > Cyanobium. The sequence goes on from JBILEP010000192.1 coordinate 491, forward strand.
TGGCCTCGCGCACAGCCTTGAGGACCTTGATCTTGGAGGCGGCGTCGAAGCTGTCGAGGATCACGTCGAATTCGGTCTGCTCTTCGACGGGCTCGGCGGCGGCGCCGGGGGCGGCGGCGGCGACGACGACACCGGCGGAGGCGGCGGCGGAGACGCCGAAGGCCTCTTCGATCTGCTTGACGAGCTCGGAAGCCTCAAGCAGGGAGAGGGTCTTCAGTTGTTCGAGAATCTGGTCAGTGGTGGCGGACATGGTTGAGAATCAGCAACAGATCTGTGGGGATGGACAGAGGAATCGGTGGAGCCAAAGGCTCAGCCTTCGCCGGATTCGGCATGCTGGCGCAGGGCCCTGGCGAGACCGGAGGGAACCTCGTTGATGCCCACGGCCAGCTTGGTGGCCACGGCATTGATCGCACCGGCGATCTGTGCCATGAGCACCTCCTTGGAGGGCAGGTCGCCGATGGCCTTGATGTCGTCCTGCGAGAGGAGCTGGCCTTCGAAAAGACCCCCCTTCGTTTCCGACTTCTTGCTGTCCTTCTGGAAGGACAGCACGGCTTTGACCGCACCGCCGACATCGCCCTTGACGAGGACGAAGGCGTTGGTGCCGCTCAGCAGGGACTCGAGATTCGACCAGGCGCTATCTCCATCAATGGCCCGGCGCATCAAGGTGTTCTTGGTCACCTTGCACACACCGTTGCTGGCCTGCAGACGGGTCCGCAGGTCAGTCATCTCCTTGATGGTGAGGCCCTTGAAATCAAGGACGAGCGCCATTTCGGCTTCACCGAGGAGCTGTTTCAGCTCTTCGACGATCTGTTGCTTGCTCTCCAGGGTGCGGCCCATGGTTTGGAACGGATCGAGGGGAACAAGCCGGGTACGCGGCCCGGCGACCCGCCCACAGGCGGGTGACCTCCAGAGCCGGTGGGGCTCCGGAGCGCGTCGAGGCCGCAATCTGGATCCGCTCCGCCCAGCAGCTTCCGAAGGAACCTGGGGGGCGGGCCATGACCGATGGCGAGGCCTCGGCAGGATTTGCATCGGCCTGGGGCCGAATACCTGCTGTCTTGGGCTGGAATTCAGGGCGCGTGCCCTCTGGCAATAGCCAGTAGGGTCAACCTACACCACGGCCGGTGCGCCTCAGCTCTCCTGCTTGAAGTCCTGCAGGGCGGTGACATCCACCGCCACCGAAGGGCCCATGGTGGAGGTGACGTAGAGGCTGCGCCAGTAGCGGCCTTTGGCGCCGCTGGGCTTGTTGCGGTCGATCGTTTCCTGGAGGGCCTTGAGGTTGTCGAGCAGCCGCTCGGCATCGAAGCTGGCCTTGCCGAAGCGCACGTGCACGATGCCGCTGCGATCGGCGCGGAACTCGAGCTTGCCGGCCTTGAACTCGTTGATCGCGCCGGCCAGATCGGTGGTGACGGAGCCGGCCTTCGGGTTCGGCATCAGGCCGCGGGGACCGAGAACACGACCCAGCTTGGCCACCTTGGGCATCATGTCCGGGGTGGCGATCAGCAGGTCGAAGTCCATGGCGCCAGCGGCGATCGATTCGATCAGATCGTCGTCACCCGCCAGGTCGGCGCCGGCGGCCTTCGCCTCGGCCACCTTCTCGCCGCGGGCGATCACAGCGATGCGGATCGTCTGGCCGGTGCCGTGGGGCAGGGCCACGGTGGTGCGCAGTTGCTGGTCGGTGTATTTGGGGTCGATGCCGAGCCGGGCGTGGGCTTCGATCGTTTCGTCGAAGCGGGCGGTGGCGTTGGCCTTGACCAGTTCGAGGGCCTCAAGGGGCTGGTAGGCGCGGTCCTCCACCTTGGCGGCGAGGGCGGCGAAGCGTTTGGAGATGCGTGGCATGGCGGGAATGGGGTACGGACGACCGGAAACGGTCTCCCCCGGTGGGGTGGACGGGAGTGGGGGACCGGAGGCGTCCCCGCAGGGCGGATCAGTCGCGGACGGCGACGCCCATGTTGCGGGCGGTGCCCTCGATGATGCGCATGGCGGACTCGACGTTGCTGCAGTTGAGGTCGGGCAGCTTGGTGCGGGCGATCTCCTCGAGCTGGGCGCGGCTGATCGCCCCGACCGAACCCTTGGCGGAGGTGGCGGCACCCTTCTCAATGCCGGCCGCCTTGGAGATCAGCACCGAGGCGGGCGGGGTCTTGGTGATGAAGGTGAAGCTGCGGTCCTCGAAGACCGAGATCTCCACCGGGATCACGTACCCGGCCTTCTCCTGGGTGCGGGCGTTGTACTCCTTGCAGAACGCCATGATGTTGACCCCGTGCTGACCGAGGGCGGGGCCCACGGGCGGAGCGGGGTTGGCTTTGCCGGCCTGGAGGGCCAGCTTGATCACGGCTACGACTTTCTTGGCCATCAGCGGATGTCAGGGGGAGACTGCGGATCGCCGGGACCGGAAGAAACCGGTGGACCGACGGGCCGGTGGGACCGAAAGGTCCCGACCCTGGCCACCCTCCACAGGGAAGCGGCCAGGCCGGCAGGGAATCAGCTCTGCTTGCTGATCTGGGAGAACTCAAGCTCCACCGGGGTCTCCCGGCCGAAGATCGAGAGCAGGGCCTTGAGCTTGCTGCGCTCGCCGGACACTTCAATCACCTCGCCCTGGAAGTCCTTGAACGGACCAGCGGTGACGAGGATCTGATCGCCCTCGCTGAGGTCGACCTTGACGACCGGCTTCTTCTCGGCGGCGCGCTTGAAGATGCGATCCACCTCCTGGCGGCTGAGCGGCCGGGGCTTGATATGCCCCCGCGCCTTGCCGGTGGCGCGGCGGTCTTCGGCGCCGACGAAATTGATGACGTTGGGGGTGCTGCGCACCGCCATCATCGTGTCCTCGTCGAGGATCATGCGCACCAGCACATAGCCGGGGAACACCTTCTCCTCGATCGACTGGCGGTTGCCGTCCTTCTTGATCTTCACCCCCGGGGTCTGGGGGATTTCGATCTCGAGGATGCGGTTGTCCACGCCGAGGGTGACGGCCCGCTGCTCCAGGGTGGCCTTCACCTTCTTCTCGCAGCTGGAGGCCACCTGCACCGCGTACCAACGGGCCACTGGAGCCCGTTCGCCTGAGGGGGAAGCCACCGCCTCGGCGCCGCTGCTGGGCAGATCCAGGATGGCGGCGGCATCGAGGCCGTTGTCCTGCTCAATCGCGATCGCGGTGTCGGTCTCGGGCACGGCCTTAGGGGAAGGGGACATCAACGGAACACCTGAGCGGAGGCCCAGCCGAAGAAGCGGTCGATGGCAGCGATCGACGCAGCCGAAAGGCTCACCATCAGGATCACCGCGATCGACTCACTGAACAACTGCTGGCGACTGGGCCAGACCACCTTGCGCAGCTCGGCCAGGGCCTCGGCGGCGAAGCTGCCGGGCTTCTCCTCCTCCTGAAGCTCGGCACCCGGCTCCTCGGCAACCTCGAGCGCGACCGAACCAACCGGCCGCTCGGGCTGGCTTTGACTGGACGTGGACGGGGTGATCTGGGCCAAGGAGCGGGAAGTGCTGGAAGGCGCGGCCAACAGGGCGTGGCGGTCAAACCGCACACACCGGCAAACCAACACCCTACCGGATGCCCTCCCCGGCTTCGGCGGGCGGCGGCACGGGCGCGGGGTAGGGCACGAAGCGCAGCGGATCACCCGGCTCCACCCGCACCCCCTCGGCGCCGCGGAAGTGCTCCTCCAGCAGCTCGGTGGCCAGGGGGTTCTCGATGCGGCGGCGCAGCACCCGCCGCAGCGGCCGGGCCCCGTACTCCGGCTCATAGCCCTGCTCCGCCAGGGAGGAGACCACCGCCTCGTCCACCTGAAGCTCCAGCCGCTGCTCCCGCAGCAGGGCGGCCAGCTCGGCCAGCTGCAGGCGCACGATCCGCTGCAGGTCGGCCGGGCCGAGGGGGCGGAAGCGGATCACCTCATCGATGCGGTTGAGGAATTCCGGTCGGAACTGGCGGGCCAGGGCCTGGTCCACCGCCTCCTCCAGGGCCCGATCGGGCTCGCCCTCGGCGCCGCCGCGGCGGGCGCTCTCGAGGATGGCGCGACTGGCGAGATTGCTGGTCATGATCACCACGGTGTGGCGGAAATCCACCGTGCGCCCCTGGGAGTCGGTGAGCCGGCCATCGTCGAGC
>JBILEP010000193.1:0-4566 GCA_044352045.1 Cyanobium sp.
GGCATCGCCCACCGGCGGCGGCACATGGCGCAGGATCGCGTCGAACAGGGGCCGCATCGTGTCGCTCTCGGTGGCCATGTCGGGCTTGGCGTAGCCGCCCATGCCGCTGCCGAAGAGGTAGGGGAAATCACATTGGTCATCGTCGGCGCCGAGCTCGAGGAAGAGATCGAGCACCTTGTCGACCGCCTGTTCAGGGTCGACGCGGGCCCGGTCGATCTTGTTCACGAACACGATCGGGCGCAGCCCTTTCTCAAGGGCTTTCTTGAGCACGAAGCGGGTCTGGGGCATCGGCCCCTCGTTGGCATCCACGATCAGCAGACAGCCATCAACCATGCCCAGCACCCGCTCCACCTCGCCACCGAAATCGGCGTGGCCAGGGGTGTCGACAATGTTGATGCGGATGCCTTCGTAGTCGACGGCGGTGTTCTTGGAGAGAATCGTGATGCCCCGCTCCCGCTCCAGATCATTGGAGTCGAGCACGCAGGTGGGCACCGCTTCGTTGTCACGGAAGATGCCCGACTGGGCGAGCAGTGCGTCCACCAGGGTGGTTTTGCCGTGGTCGACGTGGGCGATGATCGCGATATTGCGAATCTTGGTGCCTTTGTGCTCGCCGCTCATGGGGCCGGGGTCCTGCGGATGGGGTGGGGTGGGGAGTGCTGAAGGAAAGCGGCCGCGGAGCGGACGAATCTGAAGCGATTCTTGACTCTAGACGCCAGCCTCCCGTGCCGGGATCCTGGCAGGCGGTTCAGCGGCCGGCGAACCGCTGGGCGGGCTCGAACAGGCGCAACGCTTCGGTGGAGCCCTCGTAGCGCCAGTGCCAGGGCTCGTAGCTCACCCCCTGGTGGTTGTCGCGGGGGAAGGAGAGGGTGAAGTGGAAGCGGTTGGCGTTGGCTTGCAACCAGCGGAAGGCCGGTGTGCGTTCAAAGTCCACTGACAGATTGGTGGCCGGCAGGCGGCCGTCGCCGAGGTCGACCGCATAGCCGGTGCTGTGTTCGGAGAAGCCCGGCGGAGCGCTCACCCGGGCGCGGGTGCGGGCGTCCTGGTTGCGGTTGGCCTTGACATCGAAGAAGAGTTGTTTCTGCAGGGCGAGGCTGCGAAAGGCGCTGAGCACCCGCAGATCCACCCCTTCGGCGGCGGCAGCGCGCTGCATGGCCTCAAAGGCACGGGCCGCTTCGCGGCGCAGCTCCATGCCCTGGGCGATAGCCGCCAGGGTGTGGGGGGCGGCTTCCGGGTAGGGGAAGTGGCCGAGCAGCCGGCCATCGGTTGCCGGGCGGGGGCCCCGATCGACGAGCGGCGTCGGCAGCAGCCGGGTGCGCAGGGGGGAGAGCAGCAACCCGGCCGCCAGAGCGGCGCTGCAGGCCACCCCCACCAGCAACCAGCCCAGGCCGCGCAGGGGGCTGGATCGGGCTGCCGCCTCACGCGTGCTGCGCAGGGCCACGGGAATGTCGTCATGCGCTGCGCCGCCGGCCCGGGAGGGGGATCGACCGGCCCGCCCGCTTCGCTGTGGTCGTTCGCCCCGGCTGGAGTGGCTGGAGCGGGAGGCCCGTGGGGACACCGGCGATCGGTCGCTGTCAGGCGTGGCGTGCAGCGCCGATGCTACGGGGAACCACAAAAAAGCCCAACACAGCACCGGTTCGCAGTGTTAGCTTCCAACCAGGATCCCTTGCCCGGAGCAAGTTTCAAGATGTTGCGAGTCGCAGTGGTCGGCGGTGGTCCGAGCGGATCCTGTGCTGCCGAAGTGCTAGCGAAGGCCGGTATTCAAACCTGGCTGTTCGAGCGCAAGCTCGACAATGCCAAGCCCTGCGGTGGTGCGATCCCATTGTGCATGGTCAGCGAATTTGACCTGCCAGACACCATCATCGACCGCAAGGTTCGCAACATGCGGATGATCTCCCCCTCCAACCGCGAGGTGGACATTCATCTGGATGATCAGGAGGAGTACATCGGCATGTGCCGGCGCGAGGTGCTCGATTCCTTCCTGCGCAATCGTGCCGCCGATCTCGGCACCCAGCTGATCAACGGCCTGGTGCAGAAGATTGATACGGGAGCCAACCGCCAGGGCCCCTACACCCTGCACTACGCCGACTACAGCACCGGCGAGGCCACCGGCGAGCTGAAAACCCTGGAGGTGGATCTGATCGTTGGCGCCGATGGCGCCAACAGCCGCGTCGCCAAGGCGATGGACGCTGGTGATTACAACGTGGCGATCGCCTTCCAGGAGCGCATCCGCCTGCCGAAGGAGGAGATGGCCTATTACGAAGATCTGGCCGAAATGTACGTCGGCACTGACGTCTCGCCCGACTTCTACGCCTGGGTGTTCCCCAAGTACGACCACGTGGCGGTGGGCACCGGCACGATGCAGAAGAATCAGTCGCTGATCAAGTCGCTGCAGCAGGGGATCCGGGAGCGGGCCGCGAAGCGGCTGGTGAACGGCGAGGTGATCAAGGTGGAGGCCCATCCGATCCCGGAGCATCCGCGGCCACGCCGGGTGGTGGGTCGCATGGCGCTGGTGGGCGACGCGGCGGGCTATGTGACCAAGAGCTCCGGTGAAGGCATTTATTTCGCGGCCAAGAGCGGCCGCATGTGCGCCGAGGAGATCGTGGCCGCCAGCGCCAATGGCAGCCGCATTCCCAGCGAGAAGGATTTGAAGGTGTATCTCAAGAAGTGGGACCGCAAATACGGCGCCACCTACAAGGTGCTGGAAATCTTGCAGAACATCTTCTACAGCAACGATGCCGCCCGCGAGGCGTTTGTGGAGATGTGCGATGACAAGGACGTGCAGCGGCTCACCTTCGACAGCTACCTCTACAAGCGGGTGGTGATGATGAACCCCTGGCAGCAGCTCAAGCTCACCGCAAAAACCCTCGCCTCCGTGTTGCGGGGCCAGGCCCTGGCGCCCTCGGGCTATCAGCCGGTGCCGAGTGCGGTGCGCACGGAGGAGGAAACCCAGCGGATGCTCGCGGTGCGCACGATCAAGGGGGGCATCCGCATGCCGGCGGTCGAACCCAAGGCGGAGCGCGAGCCGGCACTGGCGGCGCGTCCGTAGGCCGGCGGCTAGGAGTTTTTCAACTTTCCCGCCAGGGCCAAAGAGAGCCGCCGCAGCGCTGCTGACATCTCGCCGACGGGAATGGCCACGCTGATCAACGAGGGCCCTTTGATCCCGTCGGACTGCCACCGGAGCAGGCAGCTCCAGAGCTCCTCCTCGTTCTCCACACGCTCCGCGGCGCTGAAGCCCATGGCCAGGGCCAGCTGCCGGTGGGCCAGCGGCTGCACATCGTTGAACGGACCGTCGAGGATGGGGCGCTCGGTGCCATAGCCGCCGTTGTCGAGCACGATCACCAGGGCGGGGATGGCATAGCGGGCGAGGGTGGCCAGCTCGTTGGCGCACATCAGCAAGGCGCCGTCGCCGAGGAGCACCACGGGCGGGCGCTGCGGGCAGGCGCCCCAGGCCCCCACGGCGGCGGGCAGGGCGAAGCCGAGGGAGGCCCAGAAGCTGCTGGAAAGGAAATGGCTGTCTTCCCGGAGGCGCAGATCGGCGGCGGCGAAGAGGGCATCGCCGGGATCCGCCAGCACCGTGGCTTCGGCGGGCAGGGCGGCTTCGATCGCCGCCATCAACCGCTCCACCCCCACCGGCTGGTTGGGCGCTGGCTCGAAGGCGGTGGCCGGGTCGGAGCCAGGAGCCGCCGGTGGCAGGGGGGCGGGCACCGGCGCCGGCGCCTCCGCCCAGATGCGCAGCAGGGTGAGGGGATCGAGGTTCTCGTTGCGCTCCCCGGCCGTGCGCAGACCTCCCTCCAGGTCCACCTGAACCACGTGGTCGGGATCCATCGCCATGGTGAAGACACCGGTGTCGAGGTCGTTGAGGGGCTGGCCGAGCACCAGCAGGCCGTCGCTGCTCTCCACCCGCTGGCGCAGTTCCGGCTGGCCCATCACCCCCTCGTAGATGCCCAGCACCTGGGGATGGCTCTCGGGCAGGAGGGTTTTGCCCGAGAGGCTGGTCGCCAAGGGCCAGCCCTCCCGCTCCAGGATCTGCCGCAGCAGGGGCTCCAGGCGAAAGCGGGCCAGCTCCACGCCACCGAGCACCATGGGGCGCTGGCGACCGCGCAGCCAGGCCAACCAGCGCTCGCCCTCCTGCCGCAGGCCATCCGGGATTGCCGAGGCAGCGGGGGCGGGGGGAGCGAGATCGATCGGCCAGGCAATCTCCCGGTTCAGGCAGTCGGCCGGAAGCTCCAGATAGCCGGGCCGGGATTCGCGCCGCATCGTCTCCAGCACCCGCACCAGCTCCTCGGCGGCGGTGCGGCCGGAATCGAGCACCGCGCTGGCCACCGTGACCTCCCGGAACAGGCGCAGCTGGGTTTGGTCCGCCCGGATGCGGTGGTGCAGCAGGGGGTGCTCCTCGCTCTCCCGCAGGCCAGGGGCGCCAGAGATCACCAGCAGGGGCGAGCGTTCGGCGTAGGCGCCGGCCACCGGATTGAGCAGCTTCAGGGCGCCGACGCCGTAGGTGACCACCGCCACCCCCAGCCCCTGCAGGCGCCCGTGGGCATCGGCGGCGAAGCCGGCCCCCTCCTC
>JBILEP010000208.1:0-4226 GCA_044352045.1 Cyanobium sp.
TGTAGATCAGGTCCTCTTGGCTTGCTCGCTTCAACAAACAACGCATCCCTGCGCTCCGTTTCCGCTCGCTTCCGCCAGCCCTGGCTTTCGCCATGGCCGACCTCTCGCCTCAACCGATTTGCCTCAACCCAACACGCCGATGCTTCCATCGCCTGCCGAATGGGCCCCCTGCGCTGACACACAGGGTTGAGAGTGCACCCTTCACAACCTCACCTTGCGATGAAGCTGATCTTGGCGACTTTCCAGGATCTCAGATCCGGTTTGCGACCATCGGCTCCGCTGCCTTCTGCACTCACAGGGTCGTGAGAACCCTGCAAGGCCACAGACAGAACCTGTCGCTGTGTTTCTTTTGACGGGACCTCACACCTTCACTGCTGTATCGGTTGGCACTCCAGCGACTCAGCACCCTGCCTTAATCTACCGTTACATTCAAGATGCAATCGGTTGCTCCAGCAGGAAGCTGCAAACGCCAGGACCAACGCAGTGAAAGCGTCAGTTCCTAAACTTCTTGGATTGTCCAGGTGCTGCCGCCTCCCCCTCGCGGGGTGGGATCGGCTGTCGCCTCGCGGCGACCTCTGAAACCTACAACATCACGGACCCGGAGGTCCTTCCGTTTGCAGGCACCCGCTCCATGAGCCCTCAGGGCTCCCGTTGCAGGCCCGATCAACCTAGCAGGTGATCGGTTCACCAGCCCTCGGACTCGCTTAACCCTTGCCGCCCGCTCGCGGACGAGGCTTGGAGTGTGGCGCCGGAGGCTGACTGCCCAACCTCTCGGTTGCGCAGTCCAAAACCATAGCACCCGGATCTTCCCCCTGTCATCCTCTTGTGGTGTCGATCACGCGTCCAGGCAGTACTCGCCGTCTGTGCGACCCACAGTGCCCTGCTGGATCCTGCTCTCAGGCCTGCTGGAGCCGGTGGATACAAAAAACCGTGGCCTAAGAGACCACGGTGAAGAGGAGCAAGCTCTGAACACGTTGGGACAGGCTCAGAACAGGCCCAGGGTGAGTGACTTGTCGATGGGCAGCGCGGCGCCGATTCCCAGGTAAATGGTGAAGGCGGTGCCAAAAAGGAAAGCCGCCATCGCCACGGGGCGGCGGAAGGGATTCTGAAACTTGTTGAAGCTCTCGATGAAGGGAATCAACATCAGCCCCAGGGGGATCATGGTCTGCATGGCGATGCCCAGCAGCTTGTTGGGCACCACCCGGAGAATCTGGAAGACGGGGTAGAGGTACCACTCGGGCAGGATCTCCAGTGGCGTGGCGAAGGGATCGGCCTTATCGAGCAGCATGGCTGGATCCATCACGGCCAGGCCGACGATGCAAGCGATGGTACCGAGAATCACCACCGGGAAGATGTAGAGGAGGTCGTTCGGCCAGGCAGGCTCCCCGTAGTAGTTGTGGCCCATGCCTTTGGCGAGCTTGGCCCGCAGCTTGGGATCGGTGAGGTCGGGCTTCTTGAGGATGTGCATGGTGGAATACCGGGAGGGGGGACTCTGGCGAAAAGGGGGGTAAGGAATTTCAGAGGGGACCGCTGATGCCCTGCTTCCGGATCATGAGGAAGTGCATGAGCATGAAAACGGCCAGGAGCCAGGGGAGCACAAATGTATGCAGGCTGTAGAAACGGGTAAGAGTGGCCTGGCCAACGCTTTCACCGCCACGCAGCAACTCCACCATGAAATCACCGACAACTGGAACGGCGGCAGGCACGCCACTGACGATCTTCACAGCCCAGTAGCCCACCTGATCCCAAGGGAGGGAATAGCCGGTAACCCCGAAGGAGACGGTAATCACCGCCATCACAACGCCCACCACCCACGTGAGCTCACGGGGACGCTTGAAGCCGCCGGTGAGGTAAACGCGGAACACATGCAGGATGAGCATCAGCACCATCATGCTGGCGCTCCAGCGGTGCACAGAGCGGATCAACCAGCCGAAGCTCACATCCGTCATCAAGTATTGCACCGAGGCGTAGGCCTCTACCACCGTGGGCTTGTAGTAGAAGGTCATGGCGAACCCGGTGGCGAACTGGATCAGAAAGCACACCAGAGTGATGCCGCCAAGGCAGTAAAAAATGTTCACGTGCGGTGGCACGTACTTCGCCGAGATGTCGTCGGCGATCGCCTGGATCTCGAGACGCTCATTGAACCAGTCGTAAACTGGGTTCGACTTGGCGTCGGGAGCGGCCTGGGAAGAGTTCGCCATGCAGCGGGCGTCTTGGGTTGCGAGAGTCTACCCACCGTCCCCGCCCCCCTGTGAGCGAACCGCCCATTGGCGCCAGAGGCCCTCAACCCTTTGAAACAGCCCCGTCGCGTCCCCTCGGCCCCTCCATCCTGCGCCGGTTGCTGCTGGTCGCCCTGCTCGTGACCGTCCTGGCGGCCCCCCCCGCCCTGGCCCTCAGCGACGCCCAGCAGTTGGTGGTGGAGGCCTGGCGGCGGGTGAATCAGAGCTACGTGGATCCGGCCCAGCTCGAGGCGATCGGCTGGAAGCGTCTGCGCCAGAAGACCTTGGAGCGCCCGATCGTCAGCTCTGTGCAGGCCTGGGAGGCGATCGAGGCGATGCTGGCGCCGATCGGCGACCCCTACACCCGCATGCTGCGCCCGCCGGAATTCGCCACCCTGCAGTCGAACACCCGCGGGCGGGTGAGCGGGGTGGGATTGCAGCTTGCCCTGCGGGAGGGGGAGCCGGGGGCCAGCCAGCGCGTCGTGGTGATCGCCCCCCTCGATGGCTCGCCGGGAGCCGCGGCCGGGATCGCCTCGGGTAGCGAGCTGCTGGCGGTGGAGGGCATGCCGGTGGTGGAACTCGGTCTGGAGGGCACCGCCGCCCGCCTGCGGGGACCGGCGGGCAGCGACGTGCTGCTGCGCCTGCGGACCCCCGCCGGCCGGGAGCGGGAGGTGCTCCTGCAGCGGGGGGATGTGGACCTGCGGCCGGTGCGAACCGCCACGCCGCTGGTGGAGGGTCACCGCCTCGGCGTGCTGCGCATCACCCAGTTCAGCGACCCGGTGCCGGGGGAGGTGCGGGACGCCCTGGAGGCCTTCCACCAGCAGGGGGTGGAGGGGGTGGTGCTCGACCTGCGCAACAATTCCGGTGGTCTGGTGAGTGCAGGATTGGCGGTGGCCAATGGCCTGCTGGATGGCCAGCCGATCGTGGAGACGCGCGATCGGGGCGGCATCGCCGCCCGCCCCCAGGCGGGGCCGGGCACCCTCTGGGACGGTCCGCTGCTCACCCTGGTGAACGGTGGCACCGCCAGCGCCAGCGAGATCCTGGCCGGCGCCCTGCAGGATTCCGGCCGGTGCGAACTCGTGGGCAGCCGCACCTTCGGCAAAGGGCTGATCCAGACCCTGATTCCCCTCGGGGACGGCAGCGGCCTGGCGGTGACCGTGGCCCGCTACCTCACCCCCAGCGGCCGCGACATCCAGGCGGTGGGGATCGAGCCCGACCACGGCCTGGCCGGGGAGGAGCCGCTCAATCCCGGTGGCGTCGGCGATGGCTGGCTGGAGCAGGCCGAACGGGAACTGGCGGGGCGGATCGGGGCTGGCGCGACGCCATGAGCCAGCGCACCTACCACGACCCCCTGCACGGGGCGATCCGCCTCGACCGGGAGGATCCAGCCGAGGCGATGGCGGTCGCCCTGATCGACACGGCCCCCTTCCAGCGCCTGCGCCGCATCCGCCAGCTGGGTACGGCCTTTCTCACCTTTCAGGGGGCGGAATCGAGCCGCTTCACCCATTCCCTCGGTGTGCTGCATCTGGCCCGTGGGGCCCTGCACCAGTTGGAGCGGCTCGACTCCTCCCTGGTATCGCAGCGCCCGGCCCTCTATGCCGCGGCCCTGCTGCACGACGTGGGCCACGCTCCCCTCAGCCATTCCGGCGAGGAGATGTATGGACTGCGCCATGAAACCTGGTCAGGGCGACTGATTCGGGAGCATCCCGAGCTGCGCGGCCCCCTGGACGCCCAGCGCCCGGGCCTGGCGGATGAGGTGGCCGACCTGCTCGAGCACGGTCGCCATCCGCTGGGGGCGGTGAAGGCCCTGGTGAGCAGCCAGCTGGACTGCGACCGGCTCGATTACCTGATGCGCGACAGCCACAGCACCGGCACCCGCTACGGCCAGCTCGACCTGGAGCGGATCCTGGCCGCCCTCACCCTGGCGCCGGATGGCTCCCTGGCCCTGCATCCCAAGGGATTGATGGCGGTTGAGCACTACCTGGTGGTGCGGCAGCTGATGTATCG
>JBILEP010000194.1:0-4553 GCA_044352045.1 Cyanobium sp.
CTACCAGGTGGAGCCGGGCAGCCGGGAGGCGCTGCTCACCGAGGTGTTCACTCGGCCGCAGAACTGGCTTGAAGACCCGGCGCTGGAGGCACGCTGCCAGCCCCACCAGGCGGTGGCGTGAGCCGCCGCCCTCCAGCCACGCCGGCCTGAGGGGCAGGCCGACCCAGGCCCCGCTCCAGGGAATCCACCACCCGAGCGGCGATACGGCTCACGGCGATCGGCCGTGTGCGGGGATCGCGGAGAGCGGCCTCGAGATAGCCCTCCAACTTGCCGATCTCCAGCAGGGCGATGCCCCGCCGGGGGCCGCCGAGGCCCTCGCGGAAGAACATCGGGTAGCCGCCGAATTCCTGGGCCAATTCCTCATCGATCCGGGTGAAGGAGGAGTGAATCGGCGGGATCAGCCCGGAGCCCACCCCGGAAGGCCCCCAGGCATCGAAATGGACCTCCATCGCGTAGCCGCCCGCGGCCACGTGACGCCGGCCCACCGACCAGTTGGTGCCGGGTTCGTCCTGGTCGTGGATGGTGCGGAAGGGGGGTCTGTAGTAGTCGATGCGCAGGCCGCGCCGCTGGCCTTCGGCCACCACCGCCTGGGCCACCACCATGTTCCAGTAGAGCTCGTCGCTGATGCCGGGATACATGGGCGGCGCCCCCGCGGCAACGGCAGCACCGCTGGTACCGGAGCCGGCGATATTCTGGGAGTCGGCGTGGCCGGCCATCACCAGGATCGGAGTGGCTGGGGAGAGGGCGCGGCTGCCGACCCAGTCGCGGCGGAGACGGCTGCGGGGGCCGGTGAGTGGATCGCTGTCAGGGCCGGCGGGGTTGGGGCTGACGCCGCGGCTGGCCAGGGGGCCGGGGGCGGAACCGGGCGACGGCGTGGCCCCGTCTTGGGCCTGAACGGCGGCAGGGAACCCCAGGGGGGCCAGCCCCAGCAGGGCGGTGAGAACAACCGTGGAGAAGCGGCGGTGCATGGCGGAGGGGCGGCGGAGGAGAGCGCCGGGCGGGAGGGCTTCAGATCGGCGAGGTGAGCAGGGCGCCGTCGCTGGCCAGCTGCAGGCGGGGCCCCAGCTCGGTTTCAATCGCGATCAGCTCGTCGCGGTGGGCCCGAAGCCGCAGGGTGCTGCCCGCGGTGCCGGGCTCGTTGAGCAGGCGCAGCTCAAGGCTTTCGCTGCGCTCGGCGCGACGCCGGTAGATCCAGCCGGCGAGGGGACCCACCAGGGTGAGCAGCAGGGGCCACCAGCTGAGGCTGGGCAGGAGCTGGCGCAGCACCAGGCCCAGGCAGGCCGCCCCCAGGGCGCCGAGCAGGGAGAGCAGCACGGCCAGGGGCAGGCTGGAGCTCACCTGGCCGCGAAAGCGCAGCACCTGGCGTTCCGGATCACTGGCCTCGGTGCGCCAGCCGCGGGCGTCGAGCCAGCCGCTCAAGCCGTCGAGCACCTCCACCGGCGGCCGGGGGGAGTGCACCTCCACGGTGGTGGTGCGGTCCTTGCTGGCGGCGCGGAGGAAGAACACCAGCCCGATCGCCAGGAGCAGCGTGAGCAGCAGAGTGGAACCCAGGGTGGGCATCGCGGAAGCCGTCTGGGCCGCAGAAGAGTGGCATTCTCCCCCATTCGGGCCGGAGCCGCCGTTGCCGGCGCGGCCGAGGGCCGGAGTCGGTGGGTCACGATGGGGAGTGCCCGTTCTTGCCGCAGCGCGCCCCGATGGCCCAGGCCCCCGCCAGCTCCACGCTGCCGCCACCGGCGCGCTTTGCCGTGTTCGATGGCGATCTCGATGAGGAATGGGGGCTGCTGTTCGGGGGCGCGGGCGCCCTGGCGGTGGACACCGAGGCGATGGGGCTGATGCACGGCCGCGACCGGCTCTGCCTGGTGCAGATCTGCGATCAGGCCGACAACGTGGCCTGCATCCGCCTGGCGCGGGGTCAGCGACAGGCGCCGCGGCTGCAGGCCCTGCTGGAGGACGGCGGCATCGAGAAGGTCTTTCACTTCGCCCGCTTCGACGTGGCGGCCCTGGCGGAGAACCTCGCCATCGCCGTCAACCCCCTGTTCTGCACGAAGGTGGCCAGCCGCCTGGCCCGCACCTACAGCCCCCGCCACGGCCTCAAGGAGGTGGTGGGCGAGCTGGTGGGGGTGGAGCTGGACAAGCAGGCCCAGAGTTCCGACTGGGGGAGGGTGGAGGAGCTCAGCGACGCCCAGCTGGCCTATGCCGCCGGGGATGTGCGCTGGCTGCTGGCGGCCCGCGACCGCCTGGAGCTGATGCTGCGGCGGGAGGAGCGCTGGGAGCTGGCCCAGCGCTGCTTCGCCTGCCTGCCGGTGATCGCCGAGCTGGATCGCAACCGCTTCGGCGCGATCTTTGAGCACTGAGCCCTGGCTGGAGGGGTGAGCTCCGGGGTGGTCAGTCCTCGGTCATGAAGTAGTCGTCGCTGCTCAGCGCCTGCAGCATGGCGGTGAGCCGGGCGGCGTTGTCGACGCCCGAGGCTTCCGCCTCCGCCAGCATCAGCTCGGCCAGGGCCAGGCGGGCGGCGGTGTCGCGGCGTCCCTCCTGGGCGGCGCGGATGTCGACGCGGCGGCGGGCGGCCGCGAGGCTGACCCCAAGGCGGCTGGCCAGGCGGCCGCAGGCGGCGTTGTAGTCGCGGTCGGGGATGCCGGCCATCGCGGGGGGGAAGGGCAGGGCGAGGACGGAGCCATCATCCCCCGCCGGGGTCCGCGCCAGCGCCACCCGCCAGCAGCCGGGCCTCGATCAGGGCCGCCAGCCGCCCACTCCCGCCGGGCGGCCCCATCCGCCGCCGACCGATCGCCCCCAGCCGCCGGCGCAGCTCGCCATCGGCCAGCAGCGCCGCCAGCCGTCGGCGCAGCTCGGCCGCGTCGTGGCAGGGGTGCACCGCACCCCCCAGCAGCCGGCTCTGACGCGTGGCGAAGCCCGCCTGGAACTGGGGCCCGGCGCCGGGAAGGGAGAGGGCGGGGATGCCCAGTCCCACCAGCTGCTCACAGGCCGTGCCGGCGGTGGCCAAAGCCACCTCGCCCCAGGCGGCCCAGGCGGCGAAGCGACCGGGGCCGATGAGCAGCTCCAGCCCGCCCCGCCGCCAGGCCGCCGCCGCGTCACTGCCAGCGGGAATCGGCTGGGGGAGAAAGCCGGCAGCCGTCAGCAAGGCTGCCAGGTCCGCCGGGGTGGGGCGGCCACCGGTGCTGAGCAGGGCGGTGGTGGACTCGGCCATCTGCGGCGGCAGGGCCGCCAGCAGGCGATCCAGGTTGCGTTGCGCCTCGGGCATGCGGCTGCCGGGGAGCAGCAGCAGACGTCGCCGGTCCGTCAGCCAGCCGGGCAGGGGCCCCGCCACCAGACCATCCATCATCGGGTTTCCAGGCGCCAGGGCGGCCACCCCATGGCGCCGCAGATTGCGGGCCGTGAGGCGGTCCCGCACGGCCACCAGGCGACAGCGGCGGGAGCGCATCAGCGCCCAGTCCCAGGGATCCCACTCGCTGCCCTTGAGCCGGTGGCAGGCATCGGCCAGGGGGGTGGCCCGCCAGCCCTGGGGCGCAGGCGTGGCCCAGGTGAGATCGCTCTTGGGGGTGCCGACAAAACCGTAGGGAGCTCCGGCAACCCAGGCCAGCAGCAACGGCAGCAGGTCGCCCACCGCCAGGATGGGATCGCCGCTCAGCCCCCAGCGGCGCACCAGCCGCCATTGGCGCCCGCTGAGCCCGGCCAACCCGGCCCCCAGATCCGCCAGCAGACCTGGGAGGCTCTGGTTGCTGAAGCCACCGCTGGGCAGCTCCTGGCGCGGTCCGACCCGATGGAGCCAACCCAGGCCTTCCGCCGCTGCGAAAGCCTCCCCCTGGCCCACCAGGGGGAGGACGGCGACGGAAAGCCGGGTCGGCCGCCGCTGCTGCAGGGCCTCGATCAGCCGCAGGGCGATCAGATCCTCCCCGTGGCCGTTGCTCAGGACCAGCAGGCGGGAGGGCATGCCATGGCTGATACGATCCGAAGAAGGGAGTCTGCTCCCCGGCTGGCGGCATGGCCAAGTGGTAAGGCAGAGGATTGCAAATCCTTTACCCCCAGTTCGAATCTGGGTGCCGCCTCTGTTTCCTTGAAGGCAATCCCACCCCACATTTGGGGGCTTGACCCGCTATTTGCCCTGTTCCCACGCCACCAGTGGTGCTTGGCGCCGATGGCTGTCGTGAATCCCGATCCTCCGGCGAAAGAAGCTCAGCGGAACCTTGCTTCCGCCGGCCGCCGACCCCCTTCAAACCGGCAGGCTGGGCGCCTGCCATGCCTCTCTGATGGTGAGAATCGGCTTTGAAGGCACCTCGTGGGCAGCGCCACCAGCAGCAAAGAGTTCACATCGGAACGAATCCACTTCAGGCGCAGCAGCAGCTACCGGGGTTGGCAATGCGCCGCCATTTGGTGCAAGCGCTTCACGAAAGCCCTTGACTACGGCAACAGGACATTCACCCAGACCTCGACACAGGGAGAGCATGGGGCTATCCAGAACGACCAAACGGCCTTAATTTTCAACCAAACCAAAATCAAATACGAACCAACCTCACTCTGCTATTCACAAGCTATTG
>JBILEP010000195.1:0-4546 GCA_044352045.1 Cyanobium sp.
GGAGAGCGTGTTCGCTTCTCTCGATGTCCAGCGCTCGCGCGGCATTCTGGCCCCATCCGTGAGCACGGGTTCATGGCGTTATCAGGCCTGCCCCGACCGGCCTGGTTTGCTGGAGCGGATCGACAAAGAAGGTAATCGCACGGCCGGCACCTTTGCCAATGGCGTGTTCCAGCCCTGCGATGCCGCGACAGCTTGATCGAACGCCCGCAGCTTTGTCGCCGCCCAGCTGGCGCAACGGCAGCGTCATCAGCTGCTGGAGAAGGGGTTGAGCTTCTGTTTTGAAACGGTCTATTCCCATCCCTCCAAGATCGATTTCATCGCGCGCGCCAAGGCCTTGGGCTACGAGGTGATCATGGTGCTGATCCACCTGGAGAGCACCGATCTCAACCAAGCGCGCATCGCGGGCCGGGTCAGTGAAGGAGGCCATAGCGTCCCGGCCGACAAGGTGATCAGCCGCATTCCCCGTCTGCTGGATCAGGTGCGTGCCTCGATCCCTCTGGTGGATGTGCTTCAGGTCTACGACAATTCCTCAGCTCTGGATCCATTTGCTGCCGTGTTTACGATCAGCAACGGCTCCTTGAAGCTGCAACAGGATCCCCTGCCGGCATGGGCGGCTGCGCTGCTCTCAGACACACAGCCCAGCTGATCGGCCAGGTGCGAGGGAAGCATTTCAGCAGGAGAAGGTGAGGTTGAGAGGGCGATGAACGTCTGTTCCGGGCGCGGTGTAATACGACAAGCTGGTCGAGATCATGGGCCGCTGCCAGTGGGACACTATCGTAGCCGAGCATCGGCTGAACCGGAGCCGGCTTGCGATCTTTTTTCAGGAATACCTGGCTAAGGACTTCGGCGCTCAGGATGCAATCAATGGCTACGCCACAGCGGAGCCACATCTGTGAATCGTTTATATCTTCCCTCGCCAAGGCTATGAATCGCCTGATCAAACCAGCGCGTCGAATCCTGGTTGGCATGGAGCCGCTCAGCGCGTTTCAGGGCCAGAAGAATCTCACGCCCGCGCACAAGATACTCTTTACGGGTTGAGATCGGCAGTTCAGGCTGGCCCGTGAGGCGTTGGACAGTCAGCTGGTCGAAGCGATTCTTTGTTGACGCCAATACCGGCCTGGAGAAGCCGCCCGCTCAGTGCAGCCGCGTGCCAGCGTGGAAGCGCTGCAGCCAGCGATTCACCCGCCCGCGCTCACGTCGCGGCACCTCCTGGTTCAGGCCCATCAGCTCCATGGCCGCCAGACGGCGCAGCACCCGCACATCCACCCGCCAGAGGGCTTCAGCCTCGCGGATCAGGCGGGCCCAGCTGCGGGCCGTCTGCCAACGCCGCAGACGCACCAGTAGGGGATCAACCGAGGCGGACAGCCTGGGCGGCCGCAGGATCATTTGGGGAACGGGCTATCGGATGCCCCCAGGGTGGCGATGGCGCCAGGCCAGTCCAGGGAACTGCCGATGGCCTTCCGGATCCCGGAAGAAATCTGTCGAAACCGAAAGGTGCCGCAGCGGAGGCAGTGCGGATCAGGCACTGCGCGGCAGGGCGGCCAGGGGAGACTCCTCCGGCGCCACGGGCTGCACCGGGAAGGGGAGGGCATCCACCTCCCGCTGGCTGAGGCGGCGGCTCCAGGCACCGCTCACCGGCTCGTTCCAGCGGAAGCCGGCCTCCCGAGCACGATGGCGCTCGGCATAGGACAGGCAGGCCCGGTAAAGGCGACGGGGTTCGAGGGCAGCCTGCAGCAGGCTCTCCAGATCGGCGCAACGCTCAAACACCTGGGCCAGGTAGATGCAGTCGGTGAGGGCGCGGTGGGCGGCCCAGACGGGCACGCCATAGGCCAGGGCCAGGTCGCGCACCGAAGGGGTGGCGCGCAGATGGCGATCCGCCGGCCAGCGGATGTCCTCCATCGAGCAGATCCAGGGCTTGCCGAGGATGGGCAGGGAGCCATGGCCGAACCACTGGCGGTCGAAGGCGGCGTTGTGGGCGAGCAGGGCGTCGGCGGCGGCCACCATCGCCTCGAGCAAGGTGAGGGCCGGCTGCCAGGGCTGGGCCAGGCGAGACACGGCTGCGGCGATGCCGTTGATCGCCTCGGCCGGATTGCTGGCGGCGGGCAGCAGGAAGGACACCTGGCAGAGAACGGAGCGGCTGTGCACGTGGAACAGCACCGCCCCCACCTCGATGCACTGTCCCTCGGCGGGGGAGAGGGCGGTGGTCTCGGTGTCAAGGATCAGCAGCCGCTCCGGCACGGGGGGCAGGCCGCGGGAGGCAAGGGTGGGAAGGGAGGGAAGTTCCGGCAGGCTCACGGGCGCCGAAGCAGCAGTGACGGGCGCTGAAGCAGCGGCGGCGGGCGCGGGCTCTGGCGGAGCCGGAGGCGCGGCCTCAGGCAGAGCCAAGGGTGCGGAAGCGGCTGCGGGTGCGGGTGCGGGGGCAGGGGCGGGAGCTGGAATGCCGAGCAGGTTGGGTTGATCCCAGAGGGTCGCTTGCTCCTCGATCACCGGCCGGCTCCGTGCGTCCAGATCCCCATGATCGCAAGCCGGGCAAGGGCACTTCCTCTGCCCGGGACGGTCTCCCACACCGGATCCCCCCGGCGCCGTGCCTAAAGTTTCAAAGTTTGTAGGACCTGCCGTGGCCCCTGCCCTCGTCGCCGGCGATCGCGCCCCCCTGATCGCCCTGAAAGACGGGGACGGAAACGAGCGGCGCAGCGACGCCCTCGGCGGCCGGCCGCTGGTGCTCTTCTTCTATCCCAAGGACGACACCCCGGGCTGCACAGCCGAGGCCTGCGCCTTCCGGGACAGCTTCGCTGACCTCACAGCCCTCGGGGCGGAGGTGTGGGGGGTGAGCGGCGACGATGCCGCCAGCCACCAGCGCTTTGCCGCCCGCCACCAGCTGCCTTTTCCCCTGCTGGTGGACAGCGGCAATACCCTCCGCCGGGCCTTCGGCGTTCCCGCCGTTCTGGGCCTCCTGCCCGGGCGGGTCACCTATGTGATCGATGGGGAGGGGGTGATCCGTCACGTGTTCAACAACCTGCTCGACGGCGCCGCCCACCGCCGTGAGGCGATCGAGGCCCTGCGCCGCCTGCCCGCGGCCTGAGGTGGCGCCCCCCTGGCGCCAGCGCGGAGCGATCTGGACCCTGGAGTCCACCGCCGCCGGTGGTGGTGAATCGCCGTTGGTGGAGTTCATCGGCGGCAGCTACCTGGCCGCTACCCCCCAGCTGAGCTACCGGCGACTGCTGGAGTCCCTGGCGGGACGGGGCTGGGCGATCCACGCCTGGAGCTACGTGCCGGGCTTCGATCACCAGCGCCAGGCGGTGGAAGCCTGGCGGGAATTCCGCCGGCAACGCCGCGCTGACACCGTGGCGGCGGGGGAGCTGGAGAGCCGCCGGCCGGTGCTGCGGCTGGGCCACAGCCTGGGCTGCAAGCTCCATCTGCTCGCACCGGACGGTGGCCGGGCCTGTCAGGCCCTGGTGGCGCTCAGCTTCAACAACTTCTCGGCGGAGCGCTCGGTGCCGCTGTTGGCGGAGATGGGCCAGCAGCTGGGCTTCCGCAGTGAGTTCAGCCCCTCGCCGGAGGAGACGCTGCGGCAGGTGAGCAGTAGCTACCACCAGCCCCGCAACCTGCTGGTGCGCTTCCGCCGCGACAACCTCGACCAGAGCGGCCGGCTGCTGGCGGCCCTGCGCCAGCGCCCGCAGGATCGCAGCGAACTGCTGGAGCTTGCCGGCGATCACCTCACGCCAGCCAGCGCCGGCTTGCGCCGCAACCTGCTGGGCGACTGGGCGGATGATCCGGCCCGCCAGCGGCAGATCGATGGGCTGGCCGAGCGGATCCTCGCGTGGTTTGGCCCGGCGGGAGCGGCAAGGGCGAGCTTCGCTTGACGACACGACGGCCAGAGCGCAAGGTGCGGGAGCATGCGACATCCCAATGGACAGCCTGATCTCCGCCTTCTCATCCGCCTGGCAGAAGAGCTTCGACTACAGCGGCCGCAGCAGTCGCGGCGACTACTGGTGGTTCTTTCTGGCCAATTTCCTGGTGACGCTGGTTCTTAACCTGCTCGCCCTGGCCGGCTCCTTTTTCTACAATCTGGCCACCCTTTATATGATCGCCCAGATCGTGCCCCACCTGCCGCTCACGGTCCGCCGGCTGCGGGATGCGGGCAAGCCCTGGGCCTGGATCTTGATTGGCCTGCTCCCAATCATCGGCGCCATCTGGCTGATCTACCTGCTGGTGCAGCCCTCGGTGGGGCCGCTGGCCTAAGGGGGGAGTCGCCCGCCTGAAGCCGCCTCAGACCCGCAGGGAATCGAGCACCGAGCGATCCTCCAGGGTGCTGGTGTCGCCGCTCACCTCCTGGCCGGCGGCCAGGGCCCGCAGGATGCGCCGCATGATCTTGCCGCTGCGGGTTTTGGGCAGGGCATCGCTGAAACGGATGACATCGGGGCGGGCGATCGGACCGATTTCATGGCCCACGTGCTGGCGCAGTTCCGCCTCCAGGGCCCCATCGCCAAGGCGGCCGGCCTCCAGGGTGACGAAGGCGACGATGCCCTCGCCCTTGAGCTCATCG
>JBILEP010000196.1:0-4516 GCA_044352045.1 Cyanobium sp.
GCCTACGCCCTGAGCGACTGCCAGATCCGCCTCGAGGCCACCAGCGGCAGCCTGGCGGCTTGATGTAGCTCGGGCTACATGGCCCCCTGGCGTCAGTCACTTCCCACCGCTGCCCTGCCCTGCAGCTTGGGGACAGTATCAGGGAAGCCATGGGGATTCGCATCCGCAGCGTCACGCGCAGCTTTGGCGATTTCCGGGCCATCGACGATCTCAGCCTTGACGTCGAGACTGGATCGCTGGTGGCCCTGCTGGGGCCTTCCGGCTGCGGCAAGAGCACCTTGCTGCGCATGGTGGCCGGCCTGGAGCCGGTGGACCAGGGGCGGGTCTATCTCAATGGCTCCGATGCCACCGCCCTCTCGGTGCAGGAGCGGCATGTGGGCTTTGTGTTCCAGCACTTCGCCCTGTTCAAGCATCTGACGGTGCGGGAGAACATCGCCTTCGGCCTGCGCCTGCGCCGCTGGAGCCCGGCCCGGGTGCGTCACCGGGTGGAGGAGCTGCTGCAGCTGGTGCAACTGCAGAGCTACGCGGGCCGCTATCCCTTCCAGCTCTCTGGCGGCCAGCGGCAGCGGGTGTCATTAGCTCGGGCGCTGGCGGTGGAGCCCCAGGTGCTGCTGCTTGATGAACCATTTAGCGCCCTCGACGCCAAGGTGCGCAAGGAGCTGCGGGTGTGGCTGCGCAACCTTCAGGAGCAGACGGGCGTCACCACGGTGATCGTCACCCACGATCAGGAGGAGGCGATGGAGGTGGCGGACCGGATCGTGGTGATGAACGAGGGGCGGATCGAGCAGATCGGCAGCCCCGCCGAGATCTACGACCAGCCGGCAACGCCGTTCGTGATGCGCTTCGTGGGCGAGGTGAATGAGATTTTTCCCAATGAATACGTGCGGCCCCAGGATCTGGAACTGCACGATGAACCAAAGGCCGAGAGCCTGCCGGTGGTGCTCAAGCGGGTGATTCATCTCGGCAAGGAAACCCAGGCCGAGCTGCAGCTCGACGACGGACGGGTGATCCACGCCCAGCTCTCGGCGGAACGGGCAGCGGCGGCCAAGGGCAGCGGCCTCTCCAATGGCGCGCGGCTGCACGTGCTGCCCCGTAGCCGGCGCCGGTTCGGTTAGGTCGGCGCCAGCTCCCGGACCAGTTGGGCGAATGCCTCGAGGAGGGGGCTGGGGGGGCGTTGGGCCTGCCGCACCATCCAGATCGGTTGCTCGCCGCCGCCGTAGCCGGCGATCGGCAAAGGCCAGAGCAGGCCGAGGTCCACTTCCCGGCGCACCATGGATTCCGGCAGGGCGGCGGCGGCGGCGCCATCGATCACCAGGGCCCGCTGCATCTCGCCGCTGCTGAGCACCAGGGAGACCTCCAGATCGGCTGGGGAGAGGCCGAGCTGGGCCAGGCTGGTCTCAAACAGCCGCTGGGACCCGGAGCCCCGCTCCCGCATCGCCCAGCGGCTCTCGGGCAGGTTGGCGGCGCTGAGCTGGTCGCGGCCGAACCAGGGATGGCCGCGACCCACCACCACCAGCAGCCGCTCACGCCCCACCTCCTCGGCGCTGAGCCGGGGCTCGGCTCCCGTGAGGGAGCCGGGAAGATCGCCATCGCTCCAGCCGGTGACGAAGCAGAGATCGAACTGCCCCTGGCAGGTGCCCTCCAGCACCTGCTCGGCGTTGGCGAGGCCGCAGCGCAGCTCGATGCCGCCATGGCGATCCCGGAAGCGCTGCAGGCGGACCGGCAGCCAGTAATTGCCCACCGTGAGGCTGGCGCCCAGGCTGATCACGCCGCGGCGCAGCGCCTGGAACTCCTGCAGGCCGCGCTCCACCAGGGCGACGTGATCGAGCAGCCGCTGCCCCTCCTGGCGCAGGAACCGGCCGGCGTCAGTGAGTTCGACGCGGCGGCCGATGCGATGGAACAGGCGCACCCCGTAGTGGGATTCGAGCTTGGCCACCGAAGCGCTCACCGCCGGCTGGCTGATGTAGAGCTCCTCGGCGGCGCGGCTGAAGTGGAGGTGGCGGGCCACCGAGAGGAACACCCGCAACTGGTCGAAATGCATCGGCTCAGGGTCGGGGCCCGTCGCGGCCGTCCACCACCCAGCGCCCGTCTTGTGCCAGGCAGAGCGCCAGGGAGCGGGCGGTTTCCGCGGCTAGAAGGGCATCGTCCGGGCCGTCGCCGTGGCGGATCCGCCAGCGCACCTGCACGCCCTCCAGGAGGGGATGGATCTGGGTCTCCACCACCAGGGTGGGGGCGCCGGCGAAGCCCTCATCCTCCGGGTCGATGCTGTCGTCGACCCAGGCGATCAGCAAGTCGCCTTCGGCGTAGGCGAGCTCCAGGCCGAGGGCATCGAACCAGGTGAGCAGGACGGCCTGGGCTTCGGCCGGCGGGAGGAGGGCGTGGGCGGTGATGGCGCGGTCGCTCATCTGCTTATTTTCACCTTTTTCCCGATCGGTGAAATGTATTCACGGGGACATGGCCAGGGCCAGGGCCGGTGTCAGCAGGCTCAGCAGCAGGGTGAGCGGCAGGCCCAGCCGCAGGAAGTCGAGAAAGCTGTAGCCCCCGAGGGCGTAAACCATCGTGTTGGTCTGGTAGCCGATCGGCGTCAGGAAGCTGTGGGAGGCCGCCAGGGTCATCACCCCCAGCGCCGCCTGGGCGCTCACCCCCTGGGCCTGGCCGAGGGCCAGACCCAGGGGCAGCATCAGGGTGACGGCCGCCTGGTTGGAGATCAGCTCGGTGAGCAGCGCGGTCATCAGGTAGAGGGCGATCAGCAGGCCATAGGGAGGCCAGCTGCCCAGCCGGGCGGCCCAGTGTTCCACCAGCCAGCGATCCGCGCCGCTGTGGGCCATCACCCCGGCCAGGGGCAGCAGGGCCGCCAGCAGCACCACCACATCCCAGCGCACCGCGGCGTAGACCTCCTGGGGGGTGAGGGCCCGGGCGAACACCAGGCCGATCACCGCCAGCAGCGCCCAGATCGCCAGGGCATCGCTGCGCCAGAGGGCCAGCAACAGCAGGGCGGCGACGAGGGCCAGCACCCAGGGCAGGCGGTCGCGCCGATCGCTGGGGGGCTCCGCCGCGGCGCCCAGCAGCAGGTCGCTGCCCGGCTCCAGGGCTCGCAGGGCCGAGGGGCCCAGCTGGAGCAGCAGGGCGTCGCCGAGGCGCAGCTGCTCCCGTCCCAGCCGGTCGCGCAGCAGGTCCTCGCCGCGGCGGATCGCCAGCACCGCGGCCTGGAAGCGCTGGGCGAAACGCAGTTCCCGCAGGCTCTGGCCGATCAGGCGGGATCCGGCGGGCACCACTCCCTCGACGATCGTCAGCTCGGCCGCCTGGCCCGGACCGCCCGCGGCGAGGCTCACCAGCCCATCGGCCACCAGGGAGAGCCCCTCCTGCTGGCGTAGCGCCAGCAGCCGCTCCCGCCGGCCCTTGACCACCAGCACGTCCCCATCCCGCAGCCGTCGCTCGCCGAGGGGAACGCTCAAACGCTCGCCATCGCGGATCAGGGCGAGCACCCGCAGATCGAAGCTGTGCTGCAGCAGGGAGGCGTCGATGCTGCTGCCGATCAGGGGCGATCCCGCCTGCACAAGCAGTTCGCTGAGGTAGTCGTCGATGCCGTAGTCGCGGGCTAGGCCCTCGCCGCCGGGCCACGGGGCGTCGCGGGGCAGGAGGCGGGGAGCAAGCAGGGCCAGGAGCAGGGAGCCGGCGACGTAGAGCGGCAGGGCCATCGGTGTGAACTGGAGCAGGCCGAAGGGTCCGTAGCCGAGCTGATCGGCCAGGCTGCTGGCCACCAGATTGGTGGAGGTTCCCAGCAGGGTGCCCACCCCCGCCAGGACGGTGAGGAAGGAGAGGGGCATGAGCATGCGGGCGGGCGAGACGCCGAGGCTGCGGCACCAGCGCTCCACCACCGGGATGAAGATCGCCACCACGGCGGTGTTGCTGACCACGGCGCTGAGGGGCCCGACCACCAGGGCGAGAAGCAGCAGCTGACCGGAGAGGCTCAGGCCGGAGAAGCCGGCCAGCCAGCGCTCGATCGGGGCGAGCACGCCGGTACGGGCCACGGCGGCGCTGATCGCGAACATGGCCACCACGGTGACGACGGCGGGATTGCCGAACCCGGCCAGGGCCTCGGCGGGGCTGAGCCAGCCGGCGAGCACGGCGCCGATCGCTAGGCCGAGGGCGGCCAGCTCGAGGGGCAGGCGCCGCCGCGCCAGGCCGAACCCGGCGACCAGGGCCGGCAGCAGGGCGAGCCAGGGTGGGGTCATCGGGGCGGGGGTCGCGGTGGGGAGGAGCAGGGGCGGGCCGGGCCAGCCTGGCATAAAAATTGCCGGTATCCGATCGGGTTTTCGGTGTTTAATGGCTGGACGCCTGCTCCTGCCGCCACTCCCGCCGCCATGCCCGACGCCAGCCCCCAGTCACACCACCCCCTGCGCCGGTTTCTGCCCGCCGGCCTGGCACGCCTGGAGCCCAGGGCGCTGCTGCTGGTGGGCTTGGGCTGGCTGCTCTCGCCCTTGTGCTGGTGGAACGATCTGATCATCAACCTGCC
>JBILEP010000197.1:0-4502 GCA_044352045.1 Cyanobium sp.
TCGGCCCTGGCGAGTTCTCCTTCGGCGGCGACCAGGGCTGCATCGCCACGCCGGAGGGGGCGAAGGGGCACCTCTCCGCCCAGGTGGGGGAGGAACCCTGCCTGCAGCTGATCCTGCAGCGCAACGACGACGCCTGGCGCAACGCCCCGCCGGGGTTCTTCTCATGAACCGCCCCTCTCCCTGCACCGAAAGCCACGACCCGCGCTTTGACGCCCTGGTGTTGTTCAACGCCGAGCTGGAGCTGCTGGCCGACGGGTTTCGCTGGCTGGAGGGACCGGTGTGGTTCGGCGACCACGACTGCCTGCTGTTCAGCGACATCCCCAACAACCGCACCCTGCGCTGGAGCGAGCGGCACGGCGTGAGCACCTTCCTGGAGCCCTCCGAGTTCGCCAACGGCCAGACCCGCGACCGCCAGGGCCGGCTGATCCAGTGCCACCACCGCAGCCGCTGCCTCACCCGCCGCGAGCTCGACGGCCGCATCACCACCCTGATCCGCGAAGCCCGCGGCCAGCGCCTCAACGCCCCCAACGATGTGGTGGTGAAAAGCGACGGCTCGATCTGGTTCAGCGATCCCCTCTACGGCCTGATGAACGACTACGAGGGCGGCCGCCAGCGCTCCGAGCAGCCCCCCGCCCTCTACCGGCTGGATCCCGAGAGCGGTGTGGCGGAAGCGGTGGCCACGGATTTCGACGGCCCCAACGGCCTGGCCTTCTCCCCCGACGAAAGCCTGCTCTATGTGGCCGAATCCGGTGCCCCCGGCGATCCCAGCCCGCGCCAGGCCATCCGCCGCTTCCGAGTGAGCGACGACGGCCGCAGCCTCAGTGGCGGTGAGGAGTTCCACAGGATCACCCCCGGCTGGGCCGATGGCTTCCGGGTGGATGAGCACGGCAACCTCTGGTGCGGCGCCGCCGATGGGGTGCACTGCATCGCCCCCGACGGCAGCCTGCTGGGCAAGGTGCTGGTGCCCCAGCGGGTGTCGAACCTCTGCTTCGGCGATCGGGCGCGCAGCCGCCTGTTTCTCTGCGCCAGCACGGCGCTCTATGCCCTGTTCACCAACACCCGCGGCGCCGCCACCCCCTGATCACCGCCATGGCCAACCCCTCCCTCGAAGCCTTCCTGCAGCGCGTGAAAGGCGACCCGCCGCTGCTGGCGCAGCTGCAGAGCTGCCCCAGCCTCGACGCCATCGCCGCCCTTGGCGCGGGCCTTGGCTTCCACTTCAGCGGCGTTGATCTGGTGCGCCATCAGGCGGAGGCCACCCTGCGGCTCGGCGAGGACGACTTGAGGGCTGCCGCCGCCGGCGTCAGTCTGGAGGGTCACCTCTGGCTGATGCGGATCGTCTGGAGCTGAGCGGAGCGATGCGCCCGATTCCCCTGCTTGAACTCGCCGATGTCCGGGCGATCGTCGCGGCCGCCCAGCAGGCGGCCGAGGAGCACCTCGACGCGCTCGGACCCGCGCGGGTGAGCATCGCCGTGGTCGACGGCGGCGGTCACCTGCTGCTGCTGGAGCGCCGCGATGGCGCCTCAGCGGCCAGCGGCGAGACGGCCCTCGCCAAGGCGCGCATGGCGGCCCTCAACGGCAAGCCCACCGCTGAACAGGAGGCGGCGATCAACGGCGAGCGCCCGGCCCTGCTGCAGCTGGCCGCCATCCTCGGCCAGCCGGCGGTGGCCATGGCGGGAGGCATCCCCCTGCGGATCGGCGCCGACTGCCTGGGCGCCATCGGCGTCTCCGGCATGACCCCCGACGTGGATCTGGCGATCAGCGAGGCCGGCGCCCGGCAGTTCCGCGCTCTGGCCGCCACCGCCCCCACCACCACCGCCGCCACCGCCGCCCAGCCATGAGCAGCCCCCAGGTGCTGCAGATCGGCTTCAGCAGCGTCGATGCGGCGACCGCGGCTGATTTCTATGCTCGTTTCCTGGGCTTCGAGGTTGGCGAGAGCCTGGTGCTCCAGCCCGGTGCCCAGGCGCGTCTGATCGGCCTGCCCGGAGCCACCTTGCGGCTGCAGCGGCTGTGGCTGGGCCGGGAGTGCCTGGAGATCTGCGAGATCCTTGATCCAGGCCCCGGCTGCCGGCCCGCGCGGCCCATTCCCCCCGACTCGCGCAGCTGCGATCTCTGGTTTCAGCACCTCTGCCTGGTCACGAGCGATCTGGATCGGGCTTTGGCCCGGCTGCGGCCGGCCCTGGAGGCGGGTTTGGCGTCACCGGTGTCCCGCGCCCCCCAGACCCTGCCGGCCTGGAACACCGCCGCGGCCGGCATCAGGGCTTACAAGTTTCGTGATCCCGAGGGCCACAACCTCGAGCTGCTCGAATTTCCTCCAGACAAGGGCGAGGCCCGCTGGCATGGGGCCGCCAGCAGCGACGCCCGGGCCACCACCCTGCTGGGCATCGACCACAGCGCCCTGGCGGTGGCCGACAGCGCCCGCAGCTGCCGCTTCTACGACGAACTCCTGGGCCTGCGCCTCGGTGGTGATGGTTGCAACAGCGGCCCCACCCAGGATGATCTCGATGGCCTGGTGGACACCCGCGTGCGCATCACCTCCCACCGCTGCCCCGCAGGCGCCGGCATCGAGTGCCTCGACTACCAGCCCCCCAACCGGGGCCGGCCGATGCCGGCCGACCTCATTGCCGCGGACCCGGCCCATTGGCAGATCCGCCTGGCCGTCGACGATCTGGAAACGATCGCCACGCGGCTGGAGAGCTGCGGCGGCACTCTCCTAAGCCAGGGCGTCGTGGCGCTGGCTGGCGAGAGCGACGCCCTCGGTTTCAGCCGCGGCCTGCAGGTGGCCGATCCCGACGGCCATCGGCTCCAGCTGGTGATGGCCTCCTGAGGGGGGTGGGGCGGCGAAACGTTGTCCGGCTGCGGATTCCTGCACCGATGCTGGCCACGGCCAGGGGATCGGGGTACGGTGCGATCACAGGCCTGGCGGTTCGGCATGGACATCACCGTGGTCGAGCTGCTGATCCCCCGCGCACCCTCCACCGCTTCCCAGGCCGCCTTGCTGGTGCTGCGCCTGTTCGTGGGCCTCTGCTTCATCCGCCACGGCTGGCCGAAGCTGCGCAACCTCAACACCTGGGCCACCGCCCTGAAAACTCCCCAGTGGCTGTGCTTCCTCTCGGCGGCTTCGATGTTCGCCGGCGGCATCGCCCTGATCTTGGGGCTGCTCACGCCCCTGGCCGCCTTGGCGATTCTGGTGTCGATGGCGTATGCGGTGGTGCTGGAAATCCGCAGCGGCTTTCCCTTCATCGCCCCCGACCCCTTCCAGATTCCGGCGGGCGACTACGTCGGCCCGATGGGGGTGGGGGAACCGCCGAGCTGGGAGAAGGCGGCGATGTACGTGGTGATGTGCCTGGTGCTGATCCTCTGCGGCGGCGGCATGTTCTCCCTCGACAGCCTGCTGCTTGAGGATCTGCTGCGGGTTTGGCTGGGGGTTTGAGGCTCAGGTCTGCTGGTGGAAACACCAGCCGTTCTTGCCGGCTCGCTTCGCTGCATACATCGCCCGATCGGCATCGCGCAGCAGGGCCGACTCCAGCGGGCCAGACTCGGCCCGGGCGGCTGCCGCGTCCACAAGGACGCAGCCAATGCTCGCGGTCACGTTCATCTGCCACTCGCCCTGGCACACCGGTGCGGCAATCGCCTGGATCACCCGTCCGAGAGTGTCCCCGACCTGGTCGGGATCGCCCGGGTTACGCAGCAAAATCACGAACTCGTCGCCGCCGAGGCGGGCCAGCCCATCGGAACTGCGGAGCGTCGCCTGCAGGCGCAGGGCCACACTGCGCAGCATCATGTCGCCGGCGGCATGGCCGAGGCTGTCGTTGATCAGCTTGAAGCCATCGAGATCGAGCAAGCAGAGCAGCAGGCTCTCAAGCCGGCCCGCCGCCAGGTCCTCCAAGGCTTCGCGGATCTGCCGCTCGAGTCCGACTCGGTTGCTGATGCCGGTGAGTGGGTCGCGGCTCACCGACTGTTCGAGGCGACGGTTGTCCTCCTCCAGCCGCTGGCGTTGACGGGAGAACTCGCGCTTCAACCAGGCGAGGCCCGCCAGCAGCACGGCACTGAACAGCAGGGCCGAAAGGAGGGAGAGCAGCGCGATCTGGGAGCCCAGCTGGCGCAGCAGCACCTGCGTGGGCGTGGACCAGGCGCGCACCTCGAGACGGCCGATCGCCCCACCGGCCTCAATCGCGACCGCCCGGGCCGTGATGCCGGCGCCGGGGCGGCCGGCGGGCCCGAAGCGCAGCTGGGGTTCCGCCCCAGGGCTCCGACGTTCCAGATGCACCAGAGGACGGCCCGAGAGATCGGTCACCACTGCCCCCTGCAGGCTGGGATCGGCCATCGCCTGCAGCAGCCGGGCCTCGATCGCCGCGTAGTCTCGGGTCACGAGGTTATCGTCCAGGGCCAGGGCCAACCCCCGCAGCTGCCATTGCATCGACTGCGCCTGGCTGCGCAGCACCAGCTCCTCGGAGCGGCGGTATCCGAGGAAACCGGCCACGGAGGAGAGCAGGGTGATGGCC
>JBILEP010000198.1:0-4499 GCA_044352045.1 Cyanobium sp.
GCGGTGCTCGGTTTCGCCTTCAAGGCCGACACCAACGACACCCGCGAAGCGCCG
The DNA here is from genome assembly GCA_044352045.1 of Cyanobium sp. Lineage (GTDB taxonomy): Bacteria > Cyanobacteriota > Cyanobacteriia > PCC-6307 > Cyanobiaceae > Cyanobium. Next base: position 55 of record JBILEP010000198.1, read on the forward strand.
GCGATCCGCATCTGCCGCGACCTGATCGAGGAGGGCGCCGAGCTGGCGATCGTGGATCCGAAAGTGGATCCCGCCCAGATCAGCCGCGACCTGGAGAAGCCACCGCGCAGCAGCGACGCCTCAGGCCAGCCCCTCTCCGGCGACGGAGGCTGGCGACCCGTCGCCAGCCCGGAGGAGGCGGCCCAAGGGGCCGACGCCGTGCTGATCCTCACCGAATGGCAGCAATATCGAACTCTCGACTGGAGCCGCATCGCCGCAGGGATGCGGAGGCCGGCCTGGCTGTTCGACGCTCGGGCTGTCGCCGATGCGGCGGCGGCTCGTGCGGCAGGTCTTAAGGTCTGGCGGGTGGGTGAAGGTTGATGACACGGCGCAATCTCGTCACCGGCGGAGCCGGCTTTGTTGGATCGCACTTGGTGGATCGCCTGATGGAGGCGGGGGAGGAGGTGATCTGCCTCGACAACTATTTCACCGGCCGCAAACAGAACGTCCTGCAGTGGTTGGGCCATCCCCTCTTCGAGCTGATCCGCCACGACGTCACCGACCCGATCCAGCTGGAGGTGGACCGGATCTGGCACCTGGCTTGCCCGGCCTCGCCGGTGCACTACCAGCACAACCCGATCAAAACCGCCAAAACCAGTTTCCTCGGCACCTACAACATGCTTGGCCTGGCCCGGCGGGTGGGGGCACGGCTGCTGCTGGCGAGCACCAGCGAGGTGTACGGCGACCCGGAGGTGCACCCCCAGCCGGAGAGTTACCGGGGCTGCGTGAACACGATCGGCATCCGCTCCTGCTACGACGAGGGCAAGCGCATCGCTGAAACCCTCTGCTTCGATTATCAGCGCATGCATGGCACGGAGGTGAGGGTGATGCGCATCTTCAACACCTACGGACCGCGCATGTTGCCGGATGACGGCCGGGTGGTGAGCAATTTCATCGTCCAGGCCCTGCGCGGCCAACCGCTCACCCTCTACGGCGACGGCAGCCAGACGCGCTCCTTCTGCTTCGTGGATGATCTGGTAGAGGGGATGATCCGGCTGATGAACAGCGATCACTGCGGGCCGATGAACATCGGTAATCCTGGTGAATTCACGATTCGCCAGCTAGCCGAATTGGTGCGCGAGCGGATCGCCCCCAACCTGGAGCTGATCTGCCAACCCCTGCCCCAGGACGATCCCCTGCAACGCCAGCCGGTGATCGACCTGGCCCGGCGCGAGCTGGGCTGGGAGCCCACGGTGCCCCTGGAACAGGGCCTGGAGCCCACGATCGCCTGGTTCCGGGAGCGGCTGGCGGCAGAGGCCGGCTGAGACAGTAGCGGGAAGCAGGGGTGGCAGAATCCCCCAATGCTTTGGCATCCTCGCCCTTTGGAGCGAGCCACAGAGCCACCGCTCGAATCAACCCCTGGTTTTGCCGCTAACGCAAGCATCTGTGAGCGCCCCCATCCTGGTCACCGGAGTTGCCGGGTTCATCGGCGCCGCGGTGACCACCGCTCTACTGGCGCGAGGCGAGCGCGTGGTGGGCCTCGACAATCTCAACGACTACTACGACCCAGCCCTGAAACGTGCCCGGCTCGAGCGACTTCAGGCCGGCGTGGGAGCCTCCGCCTTTCAGTTCATGCCGCTCGACCTGGCGGAGGGTGAGGCGATCGCCACGTTGTGCGCCAGCCAGGGTTTCGATCGGGTGATCCACCTGGCCGCCCAGGCGGGTGTGCGTTATTCGATCAGCCATCCCGGGCCCTATGTGCAGAGCAACCTCGTGGGCTTCGCCCATGTGCTCGAAGCCTGCCGACACCAGGGAGTGCGCCATCTGGTGTACGCCTCCAGCAGCTCGGTCTACGGCGGCAATCGGCTGCTGCCCTTCTCGGAACAGCACCCGGTGAACCATCCGGTGAGCCTGTACGCGGCCACCAAACGGGCCAACGAGCTGATGGCCCACAGCTACAGCCATCTCTACGGCATGCCGGCCACTGGGCTGCGCTTCTTCACCGTCTACGGCCCCTGGGGCCGGCCGGACATGGCACCGATGCTGTTCGCCCGCGCCATCCTGGCGGGCGAGCCGATCCGGGTGTTCAACCACGGGGCGATGGAGCGCGACTTCACCTACATCGACGACATCGTCGCCGGGGTGATCCGCTGCCTCGACAAGCCGGCCACAGCGAACCCAAACTTCGACCCCCTGGCCCCCGATCCGGCCACCGCCGCGGCGCCGCATCGGCTGTTCAACATCGGCAACAGCCAGCCGGTGCCGCTGCTGCGCTTCATCGAGGTGCTGGAGCAGGAGCTCGGTCGTGCGGCCATCCGCGACCTGCAGCCCCTGCAGCCCGGCGATGTGCCCTCCACGGCCGCCGACACCCGAGCCCTGGAGGCCTGGGTCGGCTTTCGGCCCACCACACCGATCGAAGATGGCATCGCCCGCTTCGCGGCCTGGTATCGGGCCCACTACGGCGCCTGACCCAGCGGGCCTCGGCAGCGGGTATCCCCGGCGGGCACACTGGATCACCTGTGCGCCCGTCCTTGGTGGAACCGCTCCAGAGCCTGCGCGGCATGGTGGATCTGCTGCCGGAGCACACCCGGCGATGGCGGGCGATCGAGGCCACCGCCCGCCAACACTTCGAGCGCGCCGGGGTGGAGGAGATCCGCACGCCGGTGCTGGAGCCCACCGATCTCTTCGCCCGCGGCATCGGCGAAGCCACCGACGTGGTGGGCAAGGAGATGTACAGCTTTGTGGACCGGGGCGAGCGCAGCTGCACCCTGCGGCCGGAGGGCACGGCGTCGGTGGTGCGGGCGGCGATTCAGCACGGGTTGCTGGGGCAGGGGGCGCAGCGGCTCTGGTACGGCGGCGCGATGTTCCGCTACGAGCGGCCCCAGGCGGGCCGCCAGCGGCAGTTCCACCAGATCGGCCTGGAATTCCTCGGGCTGGCCGATCCCCGCAGCGACGTGGAGGGGATTGTGCTGGCCTGGGACCTGCTGGCCGAGCTGGGCGTGGGCGGCCTCTGCCTGGAGATCAACTCCCTGGGCGACCACGACGACCGGGTGCGCTACCGCGCCGCCCTGGTGGCCTACCTGGAGCAGCGCCGCGAGCAGCTGGATCCGGATTCCCAGCAGCGGCTGATCAGCAATCCCCTGCGCATCCTCGACGCCAAGGACGCCGGCACCCAGGCGGTGCTGGAGGGGGCGCCCAGCCTGCTCGACACCCTGAGCAGCGCCAGCCGGACCCGCTTCGATCAGGTGCTCGACCTGCTCACGACATTGGCGATCCCGTTCCGGCTCAATCCGCGGCTGGTGCGCGGCCTCGATTATTACGGCCACACCGCCTTCGAGATCACCAGCAGCCAGCTGGGAGCCCAGGCCACGGTGTGCGGCGGCGGCCGCTACGACGGCCTGGTGGGCCAGCTGGGCGGCCCGGCCACGCCAGCCTTCGGCTGGGCCCTGGGGATGGAGCGGCTGGCGCTGCTGGTGGCAGCCGCCGGCTCCAATCTGGGGGCCGCCACCGCGCCGGATCTGTATGTGATCAGCCGGGGCGAGGCGGCCGAAGCCCTGGCCCTGCGCTGGGCGCGCCAATGGCGCCGGGAGAATCTGGCGGTGGAGCTGGATCTGAGCGGCGCCGGCTTCGGTAAGCAGTTCAAACGGGCTGACACCAGCGGCGCCCGCTGGGCCGCCGTGATCGGCGACAGCGAGGCGACCGAGGGGGTGGTGCTGCTGAAGGATCTGCGGGCGGAGGGGGTGGAAGATCGGAGAGCGAATCCCGCCGCTGTTACAGGAATAATTGCACCGCACAAATCCAACAAGAATGGCTAAGCGCAGGCGTACTCAAAGAATAGCACAAAACGCGCAAAAAATCCCAACTTAGATGAACGCCAAAAGATCCCCGCAAGGTCCGTGGCCGTCTTCGGCTTTCCGCCCAAGACGGCAAACCGAGAAAAAACGACCACCCCCAAACAACAAGCAAGCCCCAATAACCGACCGACAATTATTGTCTTCTTCGCACTAAAGCTGGTAAAGCGAAAATCAGCGGTAAGTTGCAAATAACGAGAGCGACATGCATTGGCAGAGGTGTCCTGCCCACCCCGCTCTCCTGTGCATCCATCTGGTCACTGGCCTCTCCTCCAGGCAGAGGAGAATCGCCCCCACAAAAAAGCGGACCCGGCAGGGTCCGCCAGCAGGAGGGCTGCCGCGACCTGAATCAGGCCGAACCCACGCCCACGTAGGAGCCGTAGAAGAACAGGCCCACCACGAAGATCACGGCCATGCCACCAGCGGTGGCCACGAGCCAGAGGGGAAGGACGCCTTCGGTCCAGCGGCTCTTCCAGGCAACGGCCGGACGGCCGTCGGGAAGGCGGTCGGGGATCCGGCCGTCGGGCAGGGAGGATTTCTTGCCGCTCATCGCGAATGCTCCAGGATCAGTTGAAGAAGTAGCTGGTGAACAGCACGCCGGTGACGAAGATCAGC
>JBILEP010000177.1:0-4836 GCA_044352045.1 Cyanobium sp.
CGCGGCGCTGCAGCTGACGTCGCAGGCCGCGCAGTCCGTCGAGACGGGAGGAGGGGCAGAGATGGTTGAGATCGGTGTGGCCGTAGTTGCGAGCACTGAGGCGGAACAGCGGCAGGATGAAGCGCAGATGGCGCGCCGCCGTGGTCATGCTGCATTCGCAGAAGTAACCCTGGACCAGCAGCACATCGAGAGGATGGCCGTGGTTGGCGATGTGGATCTGGGGGCGACCGACCAGGGGCTTTTGCCGCTCCATCAGCACACTTACCCCCAGGCTGGCCAGCACCAGACGGGAGGCACGCTCCAGAAGGCGGCGCGCCCCGGCACGCGCCCCGACCGCGATTGCCAGCAGTTGAAGGTGATACAGGGTCATGCCATAGAAAAATGTCAGAACGCGCTTGGCGACCTGCAGGGGGGAGGGGCGTGGCCCCGGGGCGTGAATGGCCAGCGCCGGCGAGATGCGCAGGATGTCGGCGAAGGGGAAGCGGCCGTCGAAATTGCCGTTGATCTGGGTTGTTGTGATCAGATGGGTGTAGAAACGTCGGAACAGCGCACGATCGGAACCCTGCGGCTCCTGCCAGAAGTGCTGCAACGACTGCTGATCGGTGAGCCCGGGCATGTTGTAAAACGTCTGACCCAGCACCTTGGTGGGTCTGCCGTGATAGAGAGCCTGTAAGCCAACGGTGCTGTTGATGGTGAGGACCGCCCGGGCCCGCTTGAGAATCGGGCCGAGAGCGCCGTCGTGGAAGTAGAGCACACGCTTGGAGATGCCGTGGGCGTCAGCCAGCTGCCGGATCAGCTTGCCGTAATGGTTGTAGCCGCGGTCGCGGGGATGGTGCTTGAAGGCCAGCACATCCTGGGGCCGCCCATGGCTGGCAAAAGAGCGGATCAGATCCTCGATGAAGGGCTCCATGCCGGGGTAGTGGGAGCCCAGACTGATCTGGGAATCGCTGGAAACCTGCAGGGGGACAAGGATGTAAGACTCCTCCTGTTGGAGCCGGCGCAGGATTGGCCGCTCGCTGAGTTGGTAAAGGTGCTTACGAGCCAAGCCGAGCACCTGGGCCAGCAGGTAGGAGGGACGGGGCTGCAGCTTGTGGGGCCCGGCGATGATCGGGTAGCGGGTGAAGGCGTGCTGAATGAAGGTGGGAGTTTTCCACCATTTGCGCCAGCGGAGATCGCGATTGCGCTCCGTTTTTGGCAGAGCATCCACTGGGGGCAGGGCGTGGTAAAACTCCACCGGACGGTTCAGGCCGGAGCGGGCATTGACCCTTTCCAGCTCCAGGCTGATGTAGTTAGGACGGACATAGCCGAGCTCGAACACCCAGGCCTCAAGCTGCTTGTCACTGGCAAGGTGGGCGTTGCAATCTCGAACGAGATCGATGGCGATGCGATGGGGATCGATGAAATCGCCATACATGAACAGGTGGCGGATCCCCTTGCTTTCGATCTCTTTCAGCAGAAAGGAACGGAATTCCCCCATAGACCCCGCGTAGGTCAGCCGTTGATGGGAAGGAAATCCGAATTCATGCAACGGGAAGGAGACTTTCCAGACCGGCACACCGCGCACCTCGAGGAAGGCGGCCAGCCGGGCAAAGAAGCTGCCGAGGGGGCCCATCAGCAGCAGCACGGGGCCTTGGATGGTGACCTCAGGCGACAATCCGGTCCAACTATGGGACAGCAACCTTACACCTGGGTTCAGCTAGTTCTGTTCGCGAAGAACCGTTCATGGATCTGTCCCCAGCGGCGGAACAGTCGCTGCCAGAGCCGCAGGCTTCCCGCCGGTTCCTGGCGCCAACTCTCGAGCTCCTCGATCGCCTCCTCCACCTCGATGAACAGTCCGCTGCGCCGGCTCACGTAGCGGGGATAGGCGATCAGGCAGCCCCAGACCAGTTCGTCGAGCTGGAGCCTGCGGCCCCGCCGCGGACTGGCGATGCGGTCGTGGCTGAGTCCCCAGCCGGCGTAAAACGGCAACCCCCAGGTCTGCACCTCAACGCCCCGCAGCAGCGCCTCGAAGCCGGCCAGGGAGGTGAGCACATGCACCGCGTCCACGGCGGCATACAGCGGATCGAGAGCCGCCTCCACCAACACTTCGTCGCAGAGTCCGTGGGGATCGAAGCCCGCTCCCCGCTCGACCCGCAGGCCGGCCACCACGTCCGGGTGGGGTTTGTAGACGAGCCAGGCCTCCGGCTCGGCCGCCCGCACCGCCTCCAGCAGGGCCCGGTTCGTGCGCAGCTCGCCGGCGCCGTAGCGGATGGAGGCGTCGCTCTCCACCTGCCCGGCCACGAGCACCACTCGCCTGGCGTGGGCGGGACGCTGCCAGGCCGGAGCCGCCAGGTTGTATTTGGTGATGGCCGCGCCCACCAGCCGTTGGCGCAGGGCAGCCCCTCGCTGGCGCTCCACCTCGCTGAACGCATGGGTCGCCAGCAGCGCCTCCAGGTCGGAGGGCCCCACGGCGTCGTAGTAGAGGCCGCGGCGGTCCACCACCCAGGAAACCGGCGCGATCAGGTTGGCACCCAGGCCCACGGAGCGCAGGAAGCCGTCCTCCATGCGTAGCAGCTCCGGCGGCGCGGGTTGCTGGAGCCGCTTGGCCACCCCTGTGCCCGGCTCCAGGCCCCAGATGGCGCAGGTCTGGGCCCAGCCGTCCGGCCTGGAACGGCGACGGCGAAAGCGCACCGCGCTGCCGGCCAGGAAGCGGCGCAGAATGGGCTGCTTCCAGGGCTTGAACCCGAAGGCCTCGATCCGTTCGGGCAGCTCCTGGCGGCGGCGCTGTTGGAGCCCCAGAACCGCCATCAGCCGCTCTGGGGAACAGGGATCTCCCCGGTTCGGGTCCAGGTAGGTGGGATAAGCGATCAAGGCGGCATGGATGAGCCGTTCGCGGTCGCTGCCGCCGCTGCGGCGCTGAGGGGCCGGCAGCCGGTCCTGGGTCAGGCCCCAGCCGGCGTAGAAGGGCATGCCGAAGCAGTGCACCTCCCGCCCCCACAGCAGCGCCTCGAATCCCAGCTGGGAGGTCACCACGTAGACCGCTGCGGCCCTCTCCAGCAGCGCGGCGGGGTGGCCGCCGTCACTGCAGATCTTCAACCTGGAGTCGTTGAGCCCAGCGGCCTCGAAATGGCCCCGCCGGCGACCCCTGGCCACCTCCGGGTGAACCTTGACCACAATCCGGTGGCGCGGATGGTTCGCCAGGGCGGCCTCGAGCATCGCCCGGAAGCTGGCGGCGTCGGCTAGGCCCCCGACGATGGAGAGGTCACCGGCCGTCTGGTCGACCACGAGGACGAACGGCTCCTCCGGGGCCGGCGATTCGCGGCCACCGATGTATTTGCTGAGCCGTTCCCGGCACCAGAGGCGCGCCAGGGCCGCCGACCTGGTTCGGGCCACGGCATCCAGGGGCCCGGCGATCAACCCCTCCAGGCGGCTGGGCCGGCGGGCGTCGTAATAGATGCCTCGGTCGTCGATCACCAGGGAGAGGGGAGGGCCATCTGAGCCCAGGCCCAGGGAGCGCAGGAATCCGTCCTCGCAGCGCCAGAGCGGCACACCGCGGCGCGCGGCCAGTCGGGCGGCCCGCTGGGCCGAGGGCTTGTTCCCCCAGCCGAGCACCGCGTCGAGCGGGGCCAGGCGGCAGGCGGACCGGCCCCGCACCAGCCGAGCCGGACTCAGCAGCGCATCGAGGGTGGCGATTCTGGCCACACCCGCGCTGGGCACCCCCAGGGAGGGCGCCGACGACAACAGGGGTTGAGGCTGCCCGGCTGGCCACTGTCCCTCGCCGTGCCGTTCCATTCCGTGCTCCACTGCCCCCAGTGTCCCCGGCCGAGGAAATGGGTGCCAGTGCCCCTGCCGCACGCGACCCCGCCGGGGCTGTGCCGGTGGTCCGGAGCCACCGGATCGTCCTGGCGCTTCCGGAGGCCCGGGCCACGCCGGAGCGGCTGGCGGCCTACCTCTGTCTCATCGATCGTCCCGTGACGGCCCTGCTCTCCCGAGATCGGCTGGAGCGACTCGAGCCTGGTCGCTTCCTCTACCACTCGCGACCGTTCCGCCTGCTGGCCTTCGAGCTGACTCCCAGCCTGGCCCTCCAGGCCACCTGGCAGGGTTCCTGTCTGGAGATCGTTTGCGATGACTGCCGTCTCCTGGGACTGGGGGCCTGGCAGAGGGGAGTGGCCTTCACCATGGCGGCCAGCTTGCGTCCCGCGGCGCTGGCGCTGGAGGGAGAGTGGCGGGCGACGCTTCTGACCCCCGCCTCTCTGCCGGGCTGGGGGAGATCCCTGGCGGGCAAGGCTCTGGAGCAAGTGGTCAAGCGGATCGAGCGGCGAGTGCAGGGTGGACTGCGCAAGGACCTGCTCACCTGGTTGTTGGACGCTGAAGTCTCAGGTTAAGCTATTAGGGATTTTTCTCCCTTCAGTGCCCTCCCTCACCGCTGAAAGCAGGCGCTCCGGCGGTTCCCCGAAACGCCGAGATGGCATCCACGGCCTGAGTGGTTGGCGTATTCAGTGGCGCGTTGTCGATGCCCTTGTCTATCGGGAGTTGCGCACCCGTGTCAGCGAGGTGAAGGGGGGCTTTCTGGGGGTTCTGCTCCAACCCCTGGGACTGCTGGCGATCTGGATGTCTTTCCTGGGAGCGCTGAACCTCCATCGGGGTGGCAGCCTCAATATTGTCCTGTTCCTGACTTCGGGAATTATCCTCTTTAGCATTTTTAGCCATGTCACCACCCGCAGTGTGAATGCGATGGAGGCCAACGAGGCTCTGCTTTTTTATCGACCGGTGAAGCCAATTGATACCGTCATCGCTCGAACCCTTTGCGAGACAGGGCTTTACACGTCCTGTTATCTGGTGATTTTGGTTGGCACC
>JBILEP010000200.1:0-4457 GCA_044352045.1 Cyanobium sp.
CGACGCCCCCCCCGCCCTCGACGCTCCGGGGGAGCACCGGCTGGGGGCGATGAGCCTGGAGGTGATCGACGGGGTGGACGACTACGTGGTGCTGATGCAGCAGCTGTTCGATTTCGACCGCATCGGGGCCCTGCTGCGGGGCAACTTCCGCCTGGCCTTCGATGCCATGCATGCCGTGACGGGCCCCTATGCGAGCCGCATCTTCGAGCAGTTGCTGGGCGCGCCGGCGGGCACGGTGCGCAACGGCATCCCGCTGGAAGATTTCGGCGGCGGCCACCCCGACCCGAACCTCACCTACGCTCACGACCTGGCGGCCCTGCTGCTGGAGGGCGATGCCTTTGATTTCGGCGCCGCCTGCGACGGCGACGGCGACCGCAACATGATCCTGGGTCGGCGCTGCTTCGTGAACCCGAGCGACAGCCTGGCGGTGCTCACCGCCAACGCCACCCTGGCGCCGGGCTATGCCGATGGCCTGGCGGGTGTGGCCCGCTCGATGCCCACCAGCGCCGCCGCCGATGTGGTGGCCAAGGAGCTGGGGATTGCGTGCTTCGAAACGCCCACGGGCTGGAAGTTCTTCGGCAATCTGCTCGATGCCGGCCGCATCACGCTGTGTGGGGAGGAGAGCTTCGGCACCGGCAGCAACCACATCCGCGAGAAGGATGGCCTCTGGGCGGTGCTGTTCTGGCTGCAGATCCTGGCGGTGCGCGGTGAGCCGGTGGCGGCAGTGATGGAGGGCCACTGGGCCCGCTTCGGCCGCCACTATTACTCGCGCCACGATTACGAAGCGATCGCCAGCGAGGCCGCCCATGGGTTGTACGGGCGGGTGAAGGAGATGCTGCCGTCCCTGGCGGGCCAGCGCTTCGCGGGCCGCACGATCGCCGCCGCCGACGACTTCAGCTACAGCGACCCGGTGGATGGCTCGGTGAGCGGCGGCCAGGGCCTGCGGGTGCTGCTGGAGGACGGCAGCCGGGTGGTGCTGCGCCTCTCGGGCACGGGCACCCAGGGGGCCACGCTGCGGGTGTACCTGGAGAGCTATGTGGCCAGCGGCGGCGATCTGCATCAAGACCCGCAGGCGGCCCTGGCCGAGATGATCTCCGCGATCGATGCGCTGGCGGAGATCCGCGCGCGCACGGGCATGGAGCGGCCCACGGTGATCACCTGATCCCCTGGCGCCGCGAGGGGCTGCGGGGCGACCTGCTGGCCGGGCTCACGGTGGCGGCCTATCTGGTGCCGCAGTGCCTGGCCTATGGGGAGCTGGCGGGGGTGGATCCGGTGCGGGGGTTGTGGGCGATGCTGCCCTGCCTGCTGCTCTATGCGCTGCTGGGGTCGTCGCCCCAGCTGTCGGTGGGGCCGGAATCCACCACGGCGGTGATGACGGCGGCGGCGATCGCGCCGCTGGCGGCAGGCGATGGCCTGGTTTATGGGCAGCTGGCCAGTGTGCTGGCGGTGCTGGTGGGGGGGCTGTGTTTCGGGGCGGCGGCCTGCCGGCTGGGGTTTCTGGCGGAGCTGCTGTCGCGGCCGGTGCTGGTGGGCTACCTGGCGGGGGTGGCGCTGCTGATGATCCGCGGCCAGCTCAGCACCCTGGCCGGCGGCGGCGGCGCGATCCACGGGCCCACGTTGCTGTTGGGGCTGGGGGTGCTGGCGTTTCTGCTGCTGCTGCAGTGGCGCTTCCCCCGGGCCCCGGGCCCGTTGCTGGCGATGCTGCTGGCGGTGGCGGTGGTGGCGCTGGGCCATCTGGAGCAGCGCGGTGTGGCGGTGATCGGCGCGATTCCGGCGGGCCTGCCCCAGCTGGGCCTGCCCCGCCCGGCGGCGTTGACGCCAGACACCTGGAAATACCTGCTGAGCGCGGCGGTGGGCATCGCCCTGGTGGGCTTTTCCGACAACGTGCTCACCGCCCGGGCCTTCGCGGCGCGGGGTGGCTATCGGATCGAGGCGCAGCGGGAATTGCTGGCCCTGGGGGCGGTGAATGTGGGCAGCGGCCTGGTGCAGGGGTTTCCGGTGAGCAGCAGCGGCAGCCGCACGGCCCTGGGCGATGCGCTGGGCAGCCGTTCGCAGCGCTTTTCGCTGGTGGCTTTGGCGGTGGTGGTGCTGGCCTTGCTGTTTCTGCGACCGCTGCTGGCGTTGTTCCCGCGGGCGGCGCTGGCGGCGGTGGTGATCTATGCGGCCCTGCGCCTGATTGATCTGGGTGAATTCCAGCGGATGCGGCAGTTCAAGCGCAGCGAATTCCGGCTGGCGTTGATCACCCTGGCGGGGGTGCTGCTCACCGACATCCTCACGGGCGTGGCGCTGGCGGTGGCGTTCTCGGTGCTGGATCTGTTCGCGCGGCTGATGCGACCGAACGATGCGGTGATGGGGGAGGTGCCGCGCCTGGCGGGGTTGCATGACGTGAGTGATTGGGAGGGGGCCACCACGATCCCGGGGCTGCTGATTTATCGGTATGACGCACCGCTGTGCTTTGCGAATGCGGAGCATTTCCGCAGCCGGGCGCTGGCGGCGCTGGAGGCGGAGGCGAGTGCGGTGCGCTGGTTTGTGTTGAATGCGGAGGCGATTGTGGAGATCGATATCACCGCGGCGGATGTGTTGCTGGAGCTGCAGAACACGTTGCGGCAGCGGGGCATCCGGCTGGCGATGGCGCGAGTGAAGCAGGATCTGTACCAGCAGCTGGGCCGCGCCGGGCTGGTGGCGGCGATCGGTGAGGAGAGCTTTTTCCCGACCCTGCCCACGGCGGTGGCGGCCTTCCGCGCCAGCGAGGGCGGGCGGTAAGCTCAACGCCAAGGCTTATTTCCTGCCGACGCCGCTGCCATGAATCTGATCGATGGCCAGCTTCAGGTGCAGTCGTTTCTGACGGTAACCCTGGGAATCCTGGTGTTGTTTGTGGGCAAGGCGCTGAACAAGCGGGTGCGGGTGCTGCGGGAATTCACGATTCCGGAGCCGGTGAGCGGCGGGCTGCTGGTGGCCGTGCTGATCGCGCTGCTGCATTTTGTGTTCGGGATGGAGATCAACTTCAGCCTGCGCGCCCGCGATGTGCTGTTGGTGGTGTTCTTTACCACGGTGGGCATGAATGCCAGTTTTGCCGATCTACGCCGCGGCGGCCGTTCGCTGGTGGTGCTGCTGGTGCTCACGATTGTGTTGATGCTTTGCCAGAACGCGCTGGGGGTCACCCTGGCCCGCTGGAGCGGCCTGCCGCCGGCGTCGGGGTTGTTGGTGGGCACGGTGTCGTTGATCGGCGGGCACGGCACCACGATTGCCTGGGCGCCGCAGTTTGCGAAGGAGCACGGGGTGGCCAATGCGCTGGAGATCGGCATCGCAGCGGCCACGTTTGGCTTGATCCTGGCGAGCGCGAGCGGCGGCCCGATCGCCCGCTTCCTGATCCGCCGCCACCGCCTGGTGGTGCCCGGCAGCGTCGCGGGCAAGCTGGATCCAGCCGCCGATGCCGCTACCGATGCCGCTTCCGATGCCGCTACCGATGCCGATGCCGCCGCCGCGGGCCGCGACGAAGCCCTGATCCGCTCGCATGACTTCCTGGGTGCGGTGCTGGCGATCAATGTGTGCATCATTCTGGGATCGATCCTGCAGGAAGTGATCCGCGATCTGGGCTTGTTCCTGCCGTTGTTTGTGCCATGCCTGATTGTGGGCATTCTGCTGAGCAACCTGTTGCCGCAGCTGGGTTCATGGCTTCCATTCGGCTGGCCGGCCCGCAGCGCCGCGATCGATCTGATCGCCGAGATCGCGCTGGGCACGTTCCTGGCGATGTCGTTGATGACGATCCAATTCTGGACGCTGGTAGACCTGGCGGGCCCGCTGCTGCTGATCCTGCTGGCCCAGTTCCTGCTGGCCCTGCTGATCAACCTGTTCCTGGTGTTCCCGCTGCTGGGCCGCAGCTACGACGCCGCCGTGATCGCCGCCGGCTTCAGCGGCTTCACCCTCGGCTCCACCCCCACCGCCATGGCCAACATGACGGCAGTAACACAGAAGTTTGGCCCTTCCACCAAGGCCTTCATCGTGCTACCGCTGGTGTCGGCGTTTTTTATTGATTTGTTGAATGCGGTGATGATTCCTTATTTTTTGGGGAGGGTTTAGGTGCGGGCTTTGGGGTGGCTGGATTGTGGGGAAGGTGAGGGTGGATGGGCTCGCTTAACGCTCCAGATCTGCTGCGGCATACTTTTCAAGGTGAGCGAACAGTCTTCGCCTCGTCCGCCGCATCTTATTGTTCGGTCGCCAAAGGAATAATTAGCTATCAACAAGCCGAAAGCCTTGAACGCTTTCGGCAACATAAGATCTGCCATCTCTGACAATATCAGCCCTAAAGCGGACGCCGTTCCGTGAGCTGTGAGCATCAATAGCAGTGCTATAGTCATCTGGTCCAAGTTGCACCTGTAATTGCTTTACTGATCCGTCAATTGCGCAAGAAATGGTAACCTTTCCATCTTCACTTCCCTCCTCTCGATGAAGGCTTA
>JBILEP010000199.1:0-4457 GCA_044352045.1 Cyanobium sp.
CGCGCCTTCGATCCGTCCCCCTCAAGTGGTGGAACCATGGAGCAGGCACTCGCGTTCCTCCTTGCCCGCGAGGCGGATCTGCCCGTCAGCCCCTGCGAGTGGGACAGCCTCGGCCAGGTACAGCGCCATGGCATCACCGGCGGCACCGCCCTGCGGCTCTACCGCCTGCCGCCGGAGCACACGATCCCGCTGGACTCGCTGCCGATCGATGGCCGCATCCCCGGCACCCGCAGCGGCGAGCCGGACACCACCGCCCTGATCTGCGATGCCGTGATCCCCCGTCTGGATGTGAAATCGCTCTGGCTGGGCGTCTACGCCAGGGCGGAGGGGAACACGTGGCGGGAGCTGGATCGCTTCCCCCTTCGGGAAGCCGAGAACGAAACCTGCTGGTTCTATCCCACCGAGGATGGCCGCTACCTCTCCTGGGAATGCCAGCGGAGCCTGGAATTGGCGCCAGGCCGGCTGGTGGAGGCGGCCTCCATCTCCGGACCCGACGACTACGACCGCAGCGAGGTGCATGTGCTCTGGTCGTTGATGGCCGATGACGAAGCCCTCACCTGCGTGGGCCTCACCTATCGGCGGCGCCGCATCGACTGGGCGGTGAACGCCTCGCGCGACGAACCCTGCGCCACCTGGGCGGCGTTCGCGGTGGATGGCATGGCCGATCCCCCCTTCCAGGCCGTGGCCAGCACCACGGTGTTCCACGCGCCGCTGGAGCCCTAGAGCGCCAGCAGGTCGCGGCTGCCGCTGATCGCCTGCACCGCCAGCAGCAGCGCCGTGAGCAGGGCCGCGCCGGTGTGCAGCCGCCGCCAGAACGGCCGGCTGCGCACCTCCGGCGCGGCGGCCATGGCGAACAGCAGCAGGCCGGTGAGCAGCAGGCCGCTCCAAGTGTGCGACCCCCACAGCTGGCGCCAGGGGCTCTCCCCCCGGAACCACAGCGGCGGCTGCACCACCAGCAGGGCGAGCGCGCCCCAGCTGAGCAGGGCCCAGGCCGCCCGAGCCGCAGCCCGGCGCGCGCGCCAGAGGGCCAGGCAACCGCCCAGGGCCAGGGCGGCGGGGAGCAGCAGCGGCAGCGCGGCGCCGACGGCCGGGCCGCTGCGCGCCAGGTTGGCCGCCAGGGCGAGCAGCACCGCCAGCACCGTGCCGGTGGTCACCCAGCGGCCATGGTCGACATGCTCCGCCGGCACGGTGGCCGCGATCGGGTTGAGATCGAGCCGCCGCTCCCGCACCAGGATCCCCAGCCGAATCGTGGCGCCCACCACCGGGTAGACGAACAGGATCATCAGCACCGGATGGAGCAGCAGCAACCAGTCGCCCGCCGAAAGCGGGGGGGTCATGGCAAGGGCAGGCAAGGGCCGCAGCGCATCGGGCGTTCCCAGTCTCCCTATGGCGCGACCCCGCCTCAGGCGGCGGCCGCCCCACCCCTTCCCGCCAACCCCTGCCAGCGGCACAGCGCCGCCAGCCAGTGGAGCAGCACCGCCCACCAGAGGGAGCCGCTCACCACGTAGATCAGGCTGCAGGCCGTCCCCAGCAGGGTGGCCTGCGCCAGCAGCCGCGGATCCGGCCGCCGCAGGCCCTGCCAGGCCACGAACAAGCCCACGCTCAGGGCCATCCAGGGCAGCATCGCCAGGGGCTTCACGCCATCGAGGGCGCTGGGCAGCAGCAGGCCGCGGAAGAGCAGCTCCTCCCCGAAGGCCGGCAGCACCAACAGGCGGGCGGCGCGCGGCAGCCCGCCCAGGCGCGGCCGCTCCCGGGCCAGGCTCGCGGCGATCGCGGCGTAGGCCAGCAGGATCGCCAGGCTCGCCGCCTGCCCCCAGGGTTGCCAGAGGGGAAAGAGGCCATCCCCCAGCCGGCCGAGCAGAACGCTCACCACGGGCAACGCCCCGAACAGCGCGGTGGGCGCGAGTGGAACCATGCGCGGATCCGCGCCCGGAATCTGGTTGGTGCGCAGCTCCAGCAGGGGCAGACCCACCCGCAGGAACTCGGCGGCGAACAGGTCATGGGCGCTGCGGGGCAGCAGCGAGCGCCAGCTCATCAGCGCGTCCCGGAGGCTCTGGCTGGCCACAAAGGGATCGGAGCCCTTGGCGACGCCGCCGGTGCCGACCGCCAGGGCGCTGGCGGCGTTGCTGTACCAGTCGCCGCGCACCCGGCCGAAGGGTTCGAGCAGGCGATCGAAGGCCAGGCCGAGATGGCGCAACCGCTCCCGATCGAAGGCCGACATCGGCACCCGATCGCCCGCCAAGCGCAGCTGGCGGATGGCGATCCAGAGGGCTTGGCCGGAATCCTGCACGCAGGAGGTGGAGGGGGTCACCAGGGCCACCCCGCCGCCATCGCCGCTGCGGTAGCGGGCCGCCAGCAGTTCCGCCTGCAGGTCGATCGCATCCAGCACCGCCCCGCCGATCGGCACGAGCACATCGGCGAAGGGCCGCAGGCCGATCCAGCCCCGCTGCAGGCTGCCCGCATAGGCGCTCCAGTCCTGGCTGCCGGCGACGATGCCGTTGGGATTGTTGGCGTAGATCTGGTGGTAGCGCAGGGCCAGGCGCGGCGCTCCGCTGAAGGCGTCGCGCACCACCTCCGCCTCACCGAAGGCGAAGTGGCCGGTCACGGTCCAACCCGCCACCGGCTCGCCCTCCTCGCCGCCGATGCCGCCGAACAGGTGCATCAGCAGCGCCCGTTCCCCCAGACCCCAGGGGGGCGGGGTGTGGCCATCGGGGATCAGGGCGGTGCTGGTGAGGCTGCCCCGCCGCATCTGCGGCGGACTCCAGCTTTGATGGCGCACATGGGCCAGGGCGGGATCGGTGCCCTGCACCACCCGGCTGGGTTGGAGCTGCAGCAGCCCATAGGGCAGCAACGCCTGCACCGTGAACAGCCCATCGGCCGCCGGAGCGCCCTGGATCAGCCAGCCCTGGCGGTTCCAGGCCGATCCCGCCAGACCCGCCGGATCGATCAGCCGCCGGCCGTAGCGATCGGGGGGCAGGGCCGGGATGCGGATCGTCTCCTCCACCCCCGCGAAGCCGCCGCGATCCCGCTCGAAATGCCGCACGCGCCAGAGGTCGGCCCCGCCGGCCGGCCCCAGCACCGTCACCAGAGCCTGCCAACGGCCTGTGATCTGCACCGGCGGGCTGGCGATGCGCAGGCCCCCCGGCTCCGGGGTCACCCCCTCCAGCAACACGGTGAGGTCATCGCGGGGGCGGGCGCCGGCCAGGCTCTGCAGGGGGCCGACGCGACGTCCATCGAGGCGGGTGGGCACCACATTGCCCTGGGCCGCCGCCTGGCGGGCCTCCTCCCCCAGGCGGATCGTGGTGGTCACGGTGCCCACCAGCCGCCGCAGCTCCGGGCGCTCGGCCCAGCGCAGCCGCAGCCGCTGGCCGATTAAGTCCGCCTGGGTGGCCGGAGCTTGCTCGATCTCGATCCACACCCAGTCCTCCCGCGGCGCCTCCGGGGCGGCGACGTCCTGGGGGGCGGGCAGGATCAGGCGACCGATCCATTCGGCGCTGGGGCGATAGAGATCGGCGCGGGGTGTCTGGGCCAGCGGATAGCTTTCCGGGCGGCTCCACGGGGAGCGGCTCGCCAGGGTTTCACTGCTCTCGGGCAGCGGCTGACTGGGGGTGCCGACATTGGCTGGTGGATGGGCCAGGGCGCGAACCGCTGGCGGCGCCCACAGGCCGCTCAGGGGCAACAGGGCCGAGAGGAGCAGGGCCGCGATCAGCGCGAGACCAGAAAGGCGCGGCAGGCGGAGGGGTCGATGAAGGCGACGATCTGGCGACTTTGTTCGTCGATGATCCGATAGTTGCGGCCATCGGAACAACATCTCGCCTGGGCTTCCTGGTGGGCCCAGAACTCTTGATGGGTTCGTCCCTGGCGTCTCCAGCCATCGGGATGGAGCGCTTCGATCACATACATGGCGAAATCCGTTGAGCAATGCTTTCTCCAGTGAAGCCGCGGCCGCAGCAAACAAGCCAAAGAACGGATTGATTTCGGGATCACAGTAGCGATGGCGACAGCTTGGGCGGTGATCACCCCAAAAACAGCAGCCGCGCGGCCCACGCCCCTTTCTTTGCACTCTGTTACAGTTCTCGTAACACTTCGAAATGATCATGGACAACACCGCCCCCCGCTTCGGCTTCGTCGCCTTCGCTGAAACCTGGAACGGCCGCCTGGCCATGCTCGGCTTCGTCATCGGTCTCGCCACCGAGCTGCTCACCGGCCAAAGCATCCTCGCCCAGATCGGTCTGGGCTGATCCGTCCCTCTCCCCATCCCCAGCTCCCCTCCACACCCCTTCCCCCAGCGATGACCAACACCCCCGTCTCCGACAAGCTGTTCCAGGACCGCGCCATCCAGCAGGTGCACCTGGCCCAGCTCAAGCGCGCTGAACTCTTCAACGGCCGCGCCGCCATGCTCGGCATCGTGATCGGCATCCTCACCGAGGCGATCACCGGCTCCGGCATCGCCCATC